>JACCTK010000412.1 GCA_013812465.1 Actinomycetota bacterium | reverse complement strand
GTCCACGGCCTCGAAGGCCGCGATCGCCGTTCGCAGATAGAACGGACTGGCCACGAACGTCACCGCCAGGATCACCGCGATCTTGGTGAAGGCGATGTCGACCCCCAGCACGTCGAACGTCCCGCCGAGGAGCCCCGCCCGTCCGAACGCGACGAGCAGGCCCACCCCGGCCACCGCCGGAGGAAGCACGAGAGGCAATTCGACCAGGGTGACGAGGATGTCGCGCATGCCGCCGCCGCGAGTCGAGATCCAGTACGCGGTCGGAGTGCCGAATACGAGGATGAGAGCCATGGCGACAGCGTTCGTCTCGGCTGTGACCCGGATCGCATCCTGCGCCGCGTCGCTCCCAAGCGCCGAGACGAGCTCGCCCGGCGGCACGCGCAGGAACACCGCGACGATCGGTAGCAGCAGGAAGAGGAGCGCGACGCCCGTCGTGACGACGAAAGCCGCGCGGAAGGCTCGGTCTATGACGGCGCCTTCGGCAGCGGCAGGAAGCCGTAGCTCTTTAGCGCCGCTTGTCCCCTCGCCGAGAGGAGCGTCCTGATCCACGCCTCGCCTCTCGCCTTGTTGGACGACCTCGAGACAACGGCGATCTCGTAGCGGACGCGGGGCTGCGCCCACGCTGGAATGCGGATCACGGAGACCCGATCGCTGACCGGCCGGGCATCGGTCGCATAGACGAAGCCAGCGTCTCCCTGGCCGAGCGCGATCTTGCCGGTGACCGCCTTCACGTCCGACTCCTGACTCACGACCTTGGAGAGGACGGACGTGAGGCCCATCTTCCGCAGAACCGTGCGGGTGTAGCCGCCGACCGGCACGGCCGGGCCGGCGATGACGAGCTTCACCGGCTTCCGCTTCAGGTCGTAGACCGACTGAATGCCCGCCGGATTCGACTTCGGAACGATGAGCACCAGCCGATTCGAGGTGAAGGTGACCGGCTTGTCGACGAGCCCGTCGCGGAAGAGACGTTGTGTGTTGAGTGGCGCCGCCGACGCGAAGAGATCCGCCGGCGCGCCGTTTCGGATCTGCGTCTCGAGCGTGTTCGAGGCTGCGAAGCTATACCGCTGGGCCGGATCGAATCCCTTGAATGCCTCCGTTAGCGACGCCGCCGCGTAGATCGTCAGCGGGTTCGCCTGCCCGGTCCGCGCGTTCGCGCCCGAGGCGAGAGCGGAGACCGCGATCAAGGTGGCAGCGACAACGGCGATGTCTCGGATTCTCATGGCGGCTCCTAACCCAGGAATGACTCGAGGGCAGTGCTTGCGGTCTCGAGATCGACGGCGGCGGGGAACGGCTCGGCGCGGGGAGCGGTCGACAGCCCGGACAGCGCCCCGAGCTGCTGTCCAAGGCTGGCGGCGAGGCTCGCGTACAGGATGCGGTAGCTCGGCTCGGAGACCGATGCGACGGCTGTCTGGTACGAGCCGAGGAGTGGCTGCAGGACGGCGGTCCCCGTGTTCACGATGAGCGGCGCGTCGGAGAAGGCGCTCCGGGGCCACTGGAAAGCGAAGTCCTCCTCCGCCGGCGCCGCCTCGCCTGCGCCAACGAGGAGATCTCCCAACGCTTTCGCATGCTGGCGCGCGGCCGAGCGTCCACGGCGCAGGACGTTGGCCTGTTGCGCTGTGAAGACCTTGGCGTCGAGCGCGCGAGCGTAGAAGTCCTTCAGGAGAAGCTCGACCGAGACGCCGAAGTTCGCGAACGCGAGCTCGTCGTCGGTCGCTGCGCCTGCTGTCGCCGTCCAAGAAAGGCCCATCGCAGCCGTTGTCACCCCGGCCGTGCTGACGAGAAAGCGCCGTCGGTTCACAGGCAGCGCAACCTACCATAACGGTAGAAACATATTGACTACTAAGCTATTCGACGTGCCCAATCACCCTCGTACCGAGCCGTCACTCCCGGGGTGGGCCGCCCTCGGCCTGCTCTGCGAATCGCCTGCTCACGGGTGGGCGGTGGCGCAGGCATTGAGTCCGGCGGGTGATGTCGGGCGCGTGTTCTCGTGCACGCGACCGCTGGTCTATCGCGCGCTCCGGCAGCTTCGTGACGCGGGACTCGTGGACGTT
>JACCTK010000403.1 GCA_013812465.1 Actinomycetota bacterium | reverse complement strand
GCCGCTCCGGTCGACCCGCGAGCCGGTGGGCTCGTGGTCGCGATGGGGGAGTGGACTCTCGTAGCCGAGGCGAGCGCGATCCGGCCCGGGAAAGTGACCTTCGTCGTCACGAACCTCGGCAAGTTCGGCCACGGCTTCCGGATCAGGTCGGGGTCTCGGCCGGAGGACCGGAAGACACAGGGCCGTCAGGGCGGCCGGAAGGACCGGTTCGAGGCGCGCACCCGGGTGCTCGCTCCCGGGGAGAGTGCGCGGCTCACCGTCGACCTTCCCGCAGGCGCCTACGACATCGAGTGCTTCGTTGAGGACCTCCACGGCGATCACGAGGCGCGCGGGATGCGCGCGGTCCTGCAGGTGCGCGCCAATGCTCCGTTCGTGACCCCGAAGCCGAAGCCCACCCCGGCGCGACCGGTCGTCGAGATCGAGGCGTTCAAGTACAGCCCATCTCCGTTCACGGTCAAGAGAGGGGCGACGGTGAAGTGGATCAACCGCGATGCGGCCAAGCACACCGTCAGCGCCCTGAACGGCTCCTTCACGTCGAAGGAGTTGACGAAGGGCCAGGCCTACGCCCGAAGGTTCGTGCGAGCGGGAACGGTCACGTACCTCTGCGCGGTCCACCCCACCATGAAGGCAAAGCTCATCGTCAGGTGAGGGTCCCTGTTTCACGATCCGTGCGTCGGAGAGACCGGTCGGTGATGGCTCGCCGAATTCTCGTCGTGACCACGGCTCCTACGCCTGAGGCGGAGGTGAAGGCGGTCGTGCGGGCGCATGCTGGAGAGGACGCCGAGGTGCATGTGATCGCGCCGGCCTCGAAGATCTCTTGGCTCGACCGGCTGACGAACGCAGAGGACGACGCGCGCGCCGACGCGGCTGAGCGCGCCGAGGCCGCCTCTGAGGCGGTGCCTGGCGAGCACGTCGAGGCGCACGTCGGCGACGTTGATCCGCTGCAGGCGATCGAGGACGGGCTACGGATGTTCCCTGCCGACGAAGTCGTCGTGCTGACGGCGCCCGACGAGGATGCGACGTGGCTCGAGACCGGGCTCGGTGAGCAGGCGCGGGAGCGATTCTCCGTTCCCGTCACGCATCTCGTCACCCGCTGACGCCGGGCGCCGACGCCTTTGCGCGACGCTCCGGCGGCGATCAGCCGCCGGTTGACCTGCGCTCACGACGACCCCGCGCTGGCCGGGCGCAGCAGCTCGTCGATCAGCTGCTGCGCGCGGGTGTCGATCTCGTTGCGGATCCGGCGAACCGCGGCGAGATCCTGGCCGGCGGGGTCATCGAGCTGCCAGTCCTCGTAGCGCTTGCCCCGATAGAGCGGGCAGGCGTCGCCGCAGCCCATCGTGATCACGACGTCGGCGGCGCGCACGACCTCGTCCGTCAGCGGCTTCGGGAACTCCTCGCTCAGGTCGACGCCGATCTCGGCCATCGCCTCGACGACTGCCGGGTTGATCACGTCACCCGGCGCGCTGCCCGCAGAGCGCACGTGGACGCGACCCCCCGAGCGCAGCTTGACCAGGCCGGCTGCCATCTGACTGCGACCGGCGTTGTGCACACAGACGAACAAGACCTCGGGTTGCTCCTTCACGATCGTTCCTTCCGCCTGGGGGGTCGCCTTCAGTGGCTCTCGGCGAAGCGGTGCGTGAGTAGGAGCACGAAGATGCGCGCCCTGTGCGTCTTTTTCAGCTACCTGCGGCTTGCTGCTTGACGTGCTCGAGCACGGTGTTCAACTCCTGCGTGGGCGAGAAGTCGACGTACTCGACATCCTCAAGCGCTTCAGGGGCGTGTCCCGGTGCCCAGTAGACCGCTTGCCCCGCCTGATAGTCCTTTGGTCCGGCAGGCGTATGCATACGCACCGTTCCTTTCAGCACGTAACCCCAATGCGGACACTGGCATAGATCACCCTCGAGCCCGTGCAGCAGTGGCCTCAGGTCAGTGCCGCTCGGCAGCCGGAACAGGCCGACCGTCATCTCGCCGGCCTCTTCCAGCCGAATCTCGAGACCATCGCCCTCCATCGCTACACTCATCGTCTCGCGCGTGAACGCTTTCATCGCCCCTCCCTGAGCTTGGACTATGGGGCGAGCCTATACGGTCGGTGGCGCTGCCTGCGCCGTAAGCCCCCGCCCGTTCCGGGGACTGGGAGAGCGATCCTCTCGCCGGGTCGACCCGCATGGGCGCGGCGCGATCGTGTACTGATGTGCGGGTAATGCCCATGCGAGCTCTTCCTCTCATCTGCCTCGCAGCCTGCGCTGCAGTGCTGACGGCCACACAGCTCGCCGCAGCAGAGCCCAGCACCTCGGCGTTCGCGTCGACCTACCGCGTCGTCTCGTTGACGCACAGCTCGAGCGTTACGAAGAACGACCCTC
>JACCTK010000355.1 GCA_013812465.1 Actinomycetota bacterium | reverse complement strand
AACACAGCGAGTTCCGGAGTGGCAGGGCCCTAAGAAGTCATTTCAGGCGAGGCTCGCCTCGCCGCGGCCGCCGCACGGCGGCTTGACCCGGGGCCACGCGAGGGCGAGGCAAGCCTCGCCCCTACTACGCCTTGGCCCGGCTGCGCGTCTTCGGCTTCGCGCGCGCAGGTTTCTTGTCCGCGGCAGGTTTCTTCTTCGCCGCCGCGACGCTCGCTTTCAGGGCCTCCATCAGATCGATCACAGGCGCGTCCGCGACCGGCTCGGGCACGGAGATCTCCTCGCCTCGCGTCTTCGCCTCCAAGAGCGCGCGCAGGTCGCGCCGGTACTCACTGTGCAGTTCCGCAGGATCGAAGACCCCTTCGAGGCTCTCGATCACTTGCTTGGCGAGCGCGAGTTCCGTGTCCTTGACCTTCGTCTCCTCGACGGCCTCGGCGATCTCGGCGTGGGAATAGACGTCCTCGGCCACGAACAGCGTCTCGAGCGAGAGCGCCTCGCCCCTCGCGCGCACCAGGCAAAGGCTCTCGCGCCCCGCGCGTACGAAGCGGCCGAGCGCCGCCATCTCGGTCTCACGCATCGCCTCGAGCAGGAGCACGTATGGCCGGCGCTGGGCCTCGCCAGAAGCGGGAACGAGGTAGTAGTGGCGGTCGAAGTAGATCGGGTCGACCGCCTCCCCCGGGACGAAGCTCCTGATCTCGATCGAGCGTGAGTCATCGGACCGCTCGATGGCCTCCAGATCGGCGTCCTCGACGATGACGAACTGGCCCTTCGCCACCTCGAAGCCTCGCACGAGCTCGTCCTGCGTCACCTCGCGGTCGTGCGTCGGGCACCAGCGCTTTTGCTTGATCGGGGTCGCGCATTCGCGGTGGAGCAGTCGAAAGGACACATCGGACTGGCGGGCGGCGGGCTTGGTCGCCGGCGCGAGTCCGACGGGAATCGAGACGAGACCGAAGCTGAGGGATCCGTTCCAGGAAGTGCGCATGTGGGCGTGAATTGTAGGGGTCTGGCCGGGGGCCGGACGCCAGGACAGGGAGAATTCGCCACCACCGGGCAAACCCCTCCGAGTAAGCTCAGAGACGTGACCGAGACGGCATCGGCGGCTCCGGAGACGCGTCCGCCCAGCGGGCGGCGTACGATCGCGCGTCTCTGGCGGGACGCGGTCCAAGCCGAGCGGGAGAGCCCCGCCTACCTCGTCGAAGAGGAGGACGGTAGCGGCTGGCGCGAGGTGTCGTGGAGCGACGCCGATGAGCTCGTGCGCGCATACGCCAACGGCCTGATCGCTCGCGGCGTGAGCAAGGGCGACGCCTTCGCGATCCTCGCCCAGAACAGCCTCGACTGGGCGTTGGTGGACTTCGCGCTGGCGCAGATCGGCGCGGTCGGGATCCCGGTCTATGCGAACAACTCCGCGCGCGATGTCGGCTATCTGCTGGCGCATTCCGACGCGGTGGGGATCGTCTGCGAGGACACCGCGCAGCTCGCCAAGGTCGAGGAGGTCCGAGACGAGCTGACGAAGCTCGAGCACGTTCTCACGTATCACGACCTCGCGGGGCTGGCCGCACACGGCGTCGACTTCGCGCGCGCCCATCCGGACGCCCTCGACGAGGCAATGGCGGCGATCGAGGAGGAGGATCTCTACACGATCATCTACACCTCCGGGACGACCGGGCCCCCGAAGGGCTGCATGCTCAGCCACCGCAACTACTACGCGATGACGAGCGTCGTCGACTCGATGGAGGACCACTACCGCGCGGACGACACGATGCTGCTCTACCTCCCCCTCGCGCACAACTTCGGGCGGCTGATGCTTCTGACCGGCGCCTACGTCGGCTTCCCGATCGCATTCCTCCCCGATCCGCTGCGGATCGCGGAGGCGATGCTCCAAGTACGGCCCAGCGTGCTGCCGAGCGTGCCGCGCGTCTACGAGAAGGTGTACGCCGCGGTGCAGTCGCGCTTCGACGAAGCGACCGCCGTCAAGCGGCGGCTCATCGATTGGGCGCTTCCGATCGGCCTCGAGGTGAGCCGCCTGCAGGCGGCAGGAAGCCCGATTCCACGCGGCCTTGCGATCCGCCACCGTCTCGCCGACCGGCTCGTCTTCAGCAAGGTCAAGGAACGTCTCGGGGGCCGGTTGCGGATCCCGATCTCAGGAGGCGCCCCGCTAGCGAAGGAGATCGCGGAGTTCTTCGACGCGGTCGGCATCCGCATCCTCGAAGGCTACGGCTTGACCGAGTGCACGACCGCGGCGAGCACGAACCGGCCGGATCGCTACCGCTTTGGCACCGTGGGTCCCGCTCTTCCAGGCTTCGAGGTGGCGGTTGCGGACGACGGCGAGCTCCTCGTCCGCTCCGAGACGGTGTTCCAGGGGTACTTCAAGGATCCGGAGGCGACCGCAGCGGTGCTCGGCCCCGACGGCTGGCTTCGCACTGGGGACGTCGGCGACGTCGACGCGGACGGCTTCATCTCGATCACGGATCGCAAGAAGGACATCCTTGTCACCGCCGGCGGAAAGAACGTGGCGCCCCAGAACATCGAAAACGACCTCAAGACCTCCAAGTACGTGTCCCAGGCGCTCGTCGTCGGTGACCGGCGACCGTATGTAGCGGCGCTGATCACGCTGGACGAGCCCGAGATCCTCCGCTGGGCGTCCGAGCACGGAGTCGAGGGCGACCTCGCATCGCTTTCACGCGACGAGCGCGTCCGCGAGGTCGTTCAGGGCGTGATCGACGAAACGAATCGCGAGCGCTCGCGCTTCGAGCAGGTGAAGCGTTTCGCGCTGCTCCCCCGCGACTTCACGATGGAGGAAGGCGAGGTCACTCCTACGCTCAAGCTCAAGCGCCGCGCGGTCAGCGAGCATTTCGAGGCGGAAATCGAGGAGCTCTACGCGTAAAGAGTTGTGGCCTTACAGGTCGAGCGCACTGTCCACCCACGCCCCGTCCCGAGTCCAGGAGACAGCGCGGAACCACCAGCTCGTTTGTCCGCCAAACCCGCGACCGTGCAACGACCTCGACGCGCTTAGATCTCGGACGGCCGGCCAACTGATCCAAGGAGCGAGCCCCGCCGTCCACGTTCGTTCCGGCGCGACTAAAGGCGCCTCGATCCGTCGCAAACATTCGAGCTCATGACTCTCCGTGGTCGGCCTTGCCCAAAGATCCTCCACTTCTCGCCCCGTCGAACGAGAAGGCTGACGCTCGTCGTGCTACCAGTTCCATCGGCTCGGCGTACGGTGCCGGTCCTTACGCGCACGATGACCGGCCCGGAGCCTTTGAGGTAGCGCGTGACCCGAAACCTTTGAATACCGGTCGCGGTCGGCCCTTCGAGTGCCACACTGTTGAAGATCACATCTGCGCGAGCTCGCTGCTCGGCTGACGTCATGAGGACGCACGACGCGCTCGCCGCCGTTGCGAATAGTCCGAAGGCCGCCAGAGCCATCGCTGCTGCAAGTAGTAAGCGTTTGAGCGTCATTGAAATCGATACGCCGTGCGGCCATGTGGATGTCACAACTCTTAACCGGTTGCAAGACTGAGGGCCGGAGATCCCGGCCCTCAGTCCAACGTCCTGTTTACCGGAGGGCTTAGGGATCTCTGAAGATCCAGAGCCCTGTATCGCGGTCGCTGGCGAGGATGATCGTATCCCCCGTCGCCTCATCAACGAACGTCTCGACGCCCCAGAAGTCGTTACCGGCGACCCCGTCCGTGCCTGGCCGGTCGATGAAACCACCGACCTCCACGA
>JACCTK010000351.1 GCA_013812465.1 Actinomycetota bacterium | reverse complement strand
CGCCCCCCTGAGGCGGCGCGCACGTCACCGTGTACGTATCGAGTCCGGTGTGGAATACGTCCGCCACGGTCCAGACGGTCCCCCCTGGGCTTCGAACCTGATGGCCGAGCCTTGGGGGTTCATACATGTATCGACCCTCGCTTGTGTCGTCGGGAAAAAAGAACAGCACTCGGACACTTGGCTTTCTTTGCTTTGCCGCCTCATTCACAGGGTCGGCCGCTCGATGAGGCACGGTGGCAACCCGAGACGTCCTTACACAGGTCGCCGTGTAGGTGTCGCTGCCGTAGTCGATGACCTGTGCCACCGTCCAGACGGCTCCGCGTGGGCTTCGCACACGACTGCCGAGCCTTGGAGGTTCGCGCATGTGTCGAATCTGACGGGAGTTCCGAAAGATGAACAGAACAGTCGCAACCCGTTCGTGCACTGAAGGAAGTATCCCCTCTAATCGAGGGATCCCAAAACCGACTGCTTGCTCGAGGCCGGTAGGCGATTGGGTAGCGACCGTCTGCCAAATCCCGTGGCCGACGTGTATCTCGACGAGCCCGTCGCCGAGGAACATCTACGTCCCTACTGGCGGGTCTCGTACCAGCACCGGCTCCACTGGCCAGGAATCTCCTCGCGAAACGCGCCGTTCCCGTTAACCATTCTTCTCCCACCCCGGTTCGGTCTTCTTCTGCTTCGTATTGGCTTTATCTCAGCGGAACGCTCGAAGTTAGGCAATCGCCGGCTTATCGGGTAGAGAAACGTCATGGCCGTTGAGCACGGAACGTAGGTCGCCGGAGCCAAAGACATGGGTGACGGGGAGGTAAAGCCGATCCAACCCCGTGTCGACGACGTATCGACCGCGTCGCTCTAGTTGGGCGGCGCCGAGCTCCGTTCAGTCTGTTTGCTTAAGTGCCGCCTGGCCGCGTTCCCCCGCATGTCGCGCTCGTGTGCGGCGCGGCGGCTGTCGGGCGTGCCCTCGACGACTCGTTGTAACCGGCGATGTGCATCGCAAAGGAGAGACCTCGCCGGCGCTAGCCGAGCACGCTGGACCCTCCGTCGATGTTCGCTGCGACGGATGCAGCGACGTCTTCGCGCTCTCTGTCCGGAACGAGTACGGCCACCGCAGAAGGGAACGTGCCCACGGTGGACGACACTCACAACCGCATGGCTGCGCAAGCCAGTTCTTGTTCGCTTGTGCCACTAGTGTGACGCGCGCTCGGGTCAGACTCCGAGTCCGACCGCGACGTGGTGAAGCTCGTCGACGCTGGGGTGCTCTCCTCCACCCACCCACGCGTCGGAGCACGTGTCCGTAGGTGTTGTCGAGCATCGCCGGTAACGCCCCATGGGCGGGGAGAGCTCGAACAGGCTCACGCCCGCGGCGATCGAAAGGCTCGCATACGTGTGCCGTAGCGCGTACACCGTGTGTGCTCGGGGCCGGTCGCCCGTAGCGCCGGGTTCGACTCGCGGCGGTGACGCCACGGTGAGAGCGCCGAGACACCCGCCACGCGTTCCGGAAAGAGCACGCGGGTATCGAGCGGTGTCGGGTGCTCGTCGAGCGCTTGCGCCGCTCTTGCGGGCAGAGCGACGCCTCGTGTCGAGCGCTCCGTTTTCCCGTTGGCTTGACGACGCCTTCGACGACGGTGCGGCGAGTGGTGACGACGCGCGCCTGGTGGTCGACGTTGGCACGCTCGAGCACCAACCATTCGCAGGACCGGGTTCGGGTGAGGAGCGATGAGCGAAGCACACGTCTGGGAGCGATCACCCGTGTACGCGCCAAACCCCACCGGCACAAGTTCGAGATGACTGAGCGGCCGCGCGACGAGAGTTTTCGCCGAGGAGAGCGGCACGAAGAACGATAAACCAGCTCCTCCGCGAGCGTCGCCAGGCGCCCGAACCTCAGACCGAGACGCACGCTGGCGATAAACACGCTCCTCCGTAGGGCTGCAGACTCCCGTCACTCGATGACGCCGAGCCGACAAGGCCTGACGTGGTCCTACGAATTGAAAGTGGGACGACTTCAGGGCGATCGTCTCGACGGAGGACGGCTTTGCGGTTCGCAGCCGGTGGGTGGAACATGACGCCGGTGCTGCCCGAGCTACGTGCTTTCCCTCCCGACCTCGTGCTCTATTGGCGAGCTCGTCGCCTAGAGAGGCAGCGAGCCCTATCTCCCGCTGTTCGCCGGCGCCGCGGAAGGTTTAAGGTAATCCTCACGGGGAATCGTAGGAGCGGGTGCCATGCCGCCGATCAGCACCCCAGGAGGTTCAACCGTGTCACTCATGCGAGAAGACACGAAAGAAGGTCGGGCGCGACCAACCTTTAGTGAAGGGGGCCAGGGCAGTGTCGAGTACGCGCTGATTATCGGGAGTGTCGCCGTTATTTTGATTCTGGCGATGCTCTTCCTCGCTGGGAAGGTCGAGCACCTTTTCAGGGGAACTCCGGAGTCGCCCGAGTTTCGACCACCGGTGGCGATGTGCGACCCAGGCTACTCCGGCGCTTGTATCCCCTCACCGCCGCCGAACCTGAACTGCGACGATCTTCGAGCGCTGGGAATTCGAGGAGAGGTCAGGGTCGTTGGTCAGGACCCGCATGGTCTCGACCCAGACGGAGATGGGATCGCATGTAATTAGTGCGGCGATTCGGAAGGATCGTGCGCCGCAGTCCTCTGACCGCCCGAACCGAGCGCGGCTGTGTGAAGATCTTGCCGAACTGCTGGCGTCGTGAGGCCGAGCGCGAGTGCGTTCCCTTGTAGACGCATCGCGATCGAACTGGTAGGGGCAACCACAGTTTTCCAGGGATGCAACAATCCCCCGCGATGGTTCCCGAGGCGCAGTTCGACACCACCGAGCACGGGCTCGTCCCCAAGGGCGAGGGCTGGTTCGTCTCGAACGCGCGTGAGGCGCGCTGGCTGCACGCCCCCGGGCGCTCGGCGTTCTGCGATCTCGAGGGGGATACGGACTTCCCGCAGCTGGGGATCAACCTGAGCGTCCTCGAGCCGGGGGTGCCGATGGCGATGTACCACTGGGAGGCCGATCAGGAGGACTTTCTCGTACTCACGGGCGAGGCGCTGCTCATCGTCGAGGGTGAGGAGCGCCCGCTTCGGCAGTGGGATCTCGTGCACTGCCCGGCCGAGACGAAGCATGTCATCGTCGGCGCTGGAAAGACGTCTTGCCTTCTGCTGGCAGTCGGCGCCCGCGAGCACCAGAACGCCTCGGGCTGGGGTGGCTACAGCGTGGACGGGGTCGCGCAGCGCCACGGCGCCGGCGTGGAGCAAGAGACGACCGACGTGCGGCAGGCGTATGCCGCGCTCACGAGGCGTGAGCCGACCCGCTACCGCGAGGGCTGGCTACCCGAGTAGGAGCATCAGCGGGTTTGCGGCTGCGCGGGTACGGTCAAGCAAACGCTGGAACGGTGCACGGCCGTTGTCCGTCTCGTAGATTCCCAGCTTCTGCAGAGTCCCTGTACCGAAATGAGGAGGCAAGAATGGCAGTTGCACGCGTCACCGAGATCAGCTCGACATCGAGCACCAGCTTCGAGGATGCGATCAAGCAGGGCCTCGAACGCGCGAACTCCACTCTTCGCAATGTGAAGAGCGCGTGGATCAAAGAGCAGCAGGTTCGCCTGGACGGGGGCTCGGTCACCGAGTACCAGGTGAACATGCTCGTCACCTTCATCCTCGACGAGTGACTTGTTGGCGCAAGACCGGAATCCGCTAGCGCGGATTCCGGTCGCGCGAACCAAGACCCCTTCATGGGGTCCAGGGACTAGAGCGTTCCGGGGTGTGAGGCAGGCAGCCTTCGAACTCGGTCGCGTCGCGAATCTGAAAGACGTCAGGGTGGTCAGTCCATGAGCGCGCGCACTGCGGCCCGGTCTATCGGGTCGCCGGCGGCGATGAGCTCGCGCGCCGCGTCCACCTTGTCCCACACGTTCCAGAGCAGGAACCCTCGCGGCTTGCCGTCCTCGACGCAGCAGACGACGCCCTTCTTGTTCGGCTCCGCCCACTCGGCGACGGTCTCCAGGCTCGAGTCCACGTCGCCGACGGCCTCGTAGCCGAGGTCGAAGAGGTCCGAGTAGAAGTACGGGAGATAGTCGTACGGCGTGTCGGCGCCGGCCAGGTTCGCCCCGACGGAGGCCCCGTGCGAGTTCGCATGGTTCTCGTGCTCGATCCGGCGAAGGCCGCCAAGCGGCTTTGCGGGAAAGCGGGCGACGTCACCGGCGGCGAAGACGTCGTCGTGTCCTTCGACGCGGCCATACTCGTCGACGAGGACGCCGTCGTCGACAGCCAGACCCGCCTGCTCGGCGAGGTCGGTCCGTGGCTCGATTCCGAGCCCGGCGACGACGACGTCAGAGTCGATCGAACGTCCGCTAGCGGTTACGACACGGAAGCACGCAGCTCCCGCGCGCCCGATCTCTGCGACCTTCTCCTGGGGGAGGACGTCAACACTCTTGGACCTGTAGTAGTCGTTGACGAACGCCGAGAGATCGGCAGGGAACACCTTCGCGCCGATTCCGGCCCCGGGGAAGACCATGGTGACCGCGCACTCGTTCAGCGCCAGTGCGGCCGCGATCTCGGAGCCGATAAAGCCCCCGCCGATCACCGTCGCTCGCACCCCCTCTCCAGCGAGCGCGCGCAGGCGCTGGTAGGTGTCGAGCGTCCGGTAGTAGATGACGTCGTCCGGAGCGCTCGGGAGCCTGCGCGGAGTGCCGCCGGTCGCCAGGAGCAGCCGCTCGTAAGAGTGCCTCTTACCCGCGTCGTCGGTGACCGTGTGCCCGTCGAGATCGAGAGAGACAATCGCGCGACCGAGATGGATCTCGACGTCGAGCTTTGGCGTGCCTCGCCAGATCGAGCTCTCCTTCTCGCCTTTCCAGAGCCCCTTCGTCAACGGCGGTCGCGCATACGGGTCATGCGCTTCCTCGGCGAAGAGCCCGATCGACCCCTTCTTGTCGTGCTCACGGATGCCCTTGCAGGCCGCATCCCCGGTCATGCCGCCGCCGACGATCAGGTATCGGTACTCGGCCACTGCGCGTGATCCTAGTGATCCGCTTCGCAGCGACGGCGCGGCGCCGGATCGTGTCCGCCCCGGCTGTGCGCCAACCTCCGATCGAGCATCTAGAGTCCTGCGCGGCGTGAAGAGAGCGCGAACGTCCCCCTACGTCGTCGCTGCGATCGTCGCCGGCGCCCTCACGCTGCCGGTCGTCACGGGCGCGGGCGCGCAGCCCACGGCGAGCGCGCGGGAATCCGCGATCTTCTACTACCCCTGGTACTCGACCCCCGTCCGGGATGGACGCTGGGCGCACTGGTACGTGGAGCGCGAAGGCACGCCGGTTCTGTCCACACCGTACTTCCCGAGCCGCGGTCTCTACTCGTCGTCGAGCGGGCGGATCGTCGCCGCGCAGATGCGCGAGATCGCGGCGACAGGTGTGACGACCGTCGTCGTGTCCTGGTGGGGCGTCGGCTCGCCCGAGGCCGAGCGGCTCCCGCTCGTCGTCGAAGCCGCCCGGCGCCACGGACTCGAGATCGCGGTTCATCTCGAGCCGTACCGTGGACGCACTCCCGAGCAGACCGCGGTCGACATCGCTCGGCTGCAAGTCACCGGCGTCACGGACTTCTACATCTACGACGCGGACCGCGACCCCGCAGGCGCTTGGGCTGACGCGCTCGCCGATCTCGAGGACGCGCGCATCTTCGGCAACACGACGCTCGTCGGTCGCGCCAAAGCGTCGGACTTCGACGGCCTCTACACGTACGACGTCGTCACGTGGACGGGCTCGACGTTCCGTCGCCTCTGCACGCAGGCGCACCGAGTCGGCCTCCTCTGCGCGCCGTCGGTCGGGCCCGGCTACGACGCGCGTCTTGCGACGAGCGACCGGGCGGTGAAGCCGCGTCTGCACGGCTCGACGTACGACCGGATGTGGAAGACCGCGCTCAGTGCGGACGCTGACCTCGTCACGATTACGAGCTACAACGAATGGCAGGAAGGGACGCAGATCGAGCCCGCGCAGGCACAGGTCGAGCGGCCAGGGTACGAAGGCGCCTGGGGGAGACACGGACTCGCCGCGCGGCGTGCGTACCTGGACGCGACGGCGCGGTGGACTGCGCGACTACGGGCCTTGGCGGGCTAGTAGAGCGCGGCCGCGAGCCGCCGGCGATACGCGACCGTCAGCGAGTGGTCCTGGCCGAGATGGTCGAAGACCGCGACCGCGAGCTCGCGGAGCCGCTCTTTGGCGGGAGGTTCCGCGTCACCGATGGCGTCGAGGATGAGGAGAAGAGCGGCCTCCTCGTCGCCTGCTTCGAGAGCGATGAGAACATCCGAAAGCTCGCCACTTTCGCGGAGCTCCTCGAGCGCGCGCTCCAGGCGCGGAGGCGCGAGTAGCCCGTCGACGAACGTCGCAACCCCAGCAGGCGAGCGCACGCCGACGAACCCGGCCACGACCCGGCCGTCCCGAAACGCCTTGACCGCCGGAATGCCCTGAATGCGATGTTCGGCCGAGAGCGCGGGATTCGCATCGACGTCGATCTTGGCCAGCTCCACTGCGCCTGCGCGGCTCTCCACCTCGCGCTCGAGCACTGGGCCGAGCGCGCGGCACGGTCCGCACCACGCCGCCCAGAAGTCCACGATCACCGGAACCTCGCGAGATCTCTCGACGACATCTCGCTCGAACGTCGCTTCGCTGACATCAGCCACGGTCATGTCTGTCTATAACGCCGGACTTGGCGCGGATCATCCCTTGACGACATCGGCTGAGCAGCCCGCTACGAGGGCGCCCGCGACGTGCTCGAGCGCGACTCCCTCGAGAGAGCGGCGCCCGAGGTCGATCTCGATTCCCGGCCACTCGTCCAGCCCGAGCGCGCGTGCTCCGAGCTCCGATCCGAAGCGCAAGAGCTCGTTGATCGTGAAGATCCCGCGACGTCCCGTCTGCCGCCGCGCGATCCCCTCGAGCTCGCGGAGCTCCTCGAAGGGGTCGATGCGCACATTCGAGTCGGTCCCGATGCAGAGAGGAATTCCGCGTCCGCGGATCCGCTCGGCGGGCAGGAAGCCGTCGCCGAGATCCGCCTCCGTCGTCGGACAGGCGCAGATGGTTGCCCCAGTCGAGGCGAGGAGGTCGAGCTCCGCGCCGTCGGCGTGTGTAGCGTGGACGACGGTGGCTCGCTCTCCGAGACATCCGGTGCGGGCGAGAAGCTCGATCGGCCGGCAGCCGTGCTCGGCGAGGCACTCCTCGATCTCCTTCGGCTGCTCGTCGGCGTGCACGTGCAGCGGGAGCTCCTCGCGGCTGGCAAAGCGCCCGATCTCCTCGAGCCAGTCGACCGGGCAGGCGCGAACGGAGTGGGGGGCGAGGCCGACGCGAATGCCAGCGGCTCGTAGCTCCTCGATCTCGGAGAAATACGCTCGTGTGGACTCTTGGCGGAAACGGGGGATGCCGCCGCGCGCGTACGCCACGTGCAGGAGCACCAGCTCGATACCCGCCGCCATCGCGGCCTCCGCCGCTACGAGAGCCTCGGCGAGTCCCAGGTAGTGGAACTCCCCGACCGCGGTAAAGCCCGCGGCCCGCATCTCCCGGTACGCAGCCTCGTACGAGACACGGACAAGGGCGGGTGTCTGCCGCTCGGCCTCGGCGAGCATGTTCTCCCGCCAAGCCCAGAAGTCGCCGCCTGCGGCTCGCCCGCGTAACGCTCGCTGGAAGGTGTGACTGTGCGCGTTGACGAAGCCGGGCAGCGGAAGAGTCTCGGACACGAGGCGCGACGCTAGCAGGGGCATAGGGTTCACCCAGTGAGCTGGCGCGGGCAGCGACGACACATTCCGAACGCTCTGACGCTGGCGCGCTTCGCGGCGATTCCCGTCTTCGTCTGGCTTTACCTGCGCGCGGGGGACGGCGCGGCGTGGGGCGCGGGGCTCTTCTTCGCCGGCGCAGCCCTCACCGACCAGATCGACGGCTACCTGGCCCGATGCTGGGATGTGCGTTCCGCGTTCGGGAGAGTCGCCGATCCGCTCGCGGATCGAATGATGATCGGCGCCGCGGTCGTCCTCATGTGGGCGACCGGCCGGATCCCCCTCGCCGCGGCTGTCCTCGTGCTCGCCCGTGACCTGGCCCTCGTGCTGGGATACAAGCTGCTCGCTCCGAGGGGCTTCGAGCTCGAGGTGACCTTCCTGGGCAAGCTTGCGACTTGGGTCCTGTACGCGGCGCTCGGATTCGTGCTCGTGACCGAGGAGGGCACGGCGTGGCCGCTCGCGATCCTCTGGATCGGCATCGCGTTGGCGCTCGCCGCGGGGGCGCAATACCTCGTACAAGCTCGCGCGCGCTGAGGCCGTCGTAGGGCGGCGCTTGCCTCGCCCTACACCCCTGGATTGGGCAGGGACGGACAACCTCGCCGCGAATGTAAACTCTCAAGCTGAGGTTGACCCCACGGAACGGGTGCTGCTTTTACTCATGACCGACGAGAAAGGCGACCGGTGGAACCACATCCCGACCTGACCACATTGTCCGACGACGGCCTTCGGGTCATGATTCGCGAGCTCGAGCAAGAGGAGGACAAGATCTCCTTCGAGCGACGCATGTTGCACGGGAGGATCGACATTCTCCGTGCCGAGCTCGTCGCGCGCCTTCGCGAGCAGGTGAGCGCAGGGGAGGCCAAGCTCGCGGACGTAGGGCGGCTCAGCGAGATCTTGACCGCGAAGGCGGCTCCCAAGGCAGAAGACGAGTGAGTCACGTCTATTGCCCGGAGTGCGGCTTCCAGAATCCGGAGACATCCAACTACTGCTCGCGCTGCGGTGCGCTCATCGTCCCGGAGGCGGGCGCGGAGACCACGATGGCCTTCGATGTGGACGAGGGTGGTGACGAGGGCGAGTCGCTTCTGGAAACTCTCGGAATCACCGGTCCAGCTCTCGTCGTCCGCTCGGGTGGAGGGATCGCCGGCCAGCCGTTCCAACCAACCGGGCCGCTGACCCTAATCGGCCGCTCGCCCGAGTGCGACATCTTCCTCGACGATGTGACCGTCTCGCGCCGTCATGCGGAGATCGCGCGCGAGGACGACATCTTCACCATCCGCGATCTCGAGAGCCTGAACGGCACCTACGTCAACCGCAAGCGCATCGAGTCGACGGTGCTCGAGGACGACGACGAGGTGCAGATCGGCAAGTACCGGCTGACGTTCCTGCAGCGATGAGCACCGTGACGTCCCGGCGACGAGAGCGGGGAGGAGCCGACCCGGGCCTCCGCACCATCGGAGCCGTGTGCGAGGAGCTCCGTGACGCGTTCCCGGACATCTCGGTGTCGAAGATCCGCTACCTGGAGGATCAGGGCCTCATCGTGCCGCAGCGGACGCGGGGTGGATATCGCCTGTTCGCGCCGGAGGACATCGAGCGCCTGACGACGATCTTGCGCCTCCAACGCGACGAGTTCCTGCCGTTGCGCGTCATTCGAGAGGCGCTCGACGGCCCGGGCGCCTCGACGGACCGGACGAGGCGGCGGAGCGTCGGGCTCACCGAGAGCGAGGATGAGATCGACGGCGCGGAGCTGTGCGAGCGTGCGTCGGTCAAACTCGATTTCGTGAAGGAGCTCGAGGAGTACGGCGTCGTCCGCTCACGCGTCGAGGGGGGCGAGCGTCTGTATCCGGAGAGCGAAGCCGACATCGCCGCGGCCTGCGGCCGGCTCGCGCGCTTCGGGATCGACGCGCGCCACCTCCGAACGTTCCTCACCGCCACGGGGAGGCAAGCATCGCTCGTGGAGCAGCTCGTCGCGCCCGGTTTGCGGTCGCGCAATCTGGAGCGGCGCAAGGGAGCTCTCGACGACCTCGAGTCGCTCGCCCGAGTCGCGCAGGAGCTCTCACACCTGCTCTTCCTCCGCGAACTGCGCGGCGCGGTAGAGCGAAGCTCTTGACCTTGGATCTCCGCAATCGCATCGTCGACGTCCCCGACTTCCCGACCGAGGGGATCGTGTTCAAGGACGTCATGCCGCTGCTCGCCGATCGCGAGTACCTCGCGGAGACGGTACGCCTGCTCGCCGAGTGGTCGCGGGCGCGCGAGCCGGACGTGATCCTCGGCGCCGAAGCTCGTGGCTTCATCTTCGGCGGCGCGCTCGCCCACGAGCTCGGGGTCGGATTCGTCGCCGCCCGCAAGCCGGGCAAGCTGCCGCGCGAGACAGTGGAGGCGACCTATGCGCTCGAGTACGGAACGGACAGCCTGCACGTGCACCGTGACGCGATCGCTGCCGGCGCGCGAGTCATCGTTCTCGACGACGTGCTCGCGACCGGCGGCACGGCCAGGGCGAAGGTGGACCTCGTCGAGCAGCTCGACGGCATCGTGGCGGGCGCTCTCTTCGTGATCGAGCTGACGTTCCTCGGCGGGCGCGACCGGCTCGACGGCTACGACGTTCACTCGCTGATCCAGTATTAGGGGCCTGTCCGGAAAGTGGCTCAGGGCGCCTGACATACGCGACGCACCACGATGCAGCGTCCTCGCGCAGATATCCCTGCATATCTGCGCTCCCTGCGTCCTTGCCTGCCGCACGTCCCACACGCCATCCACCGTGACCACCTTCCGGACAGGCCCCTCAGGCCTGCAAAGCCTGGCCTGAAGAAGCGACGCGGTGTCCGACCGCCTCACTACAACAAGAACATGTACGACCCGCTGACGAGCACGTACTCGTTCGCGTGTCCGAGCGGACCCGTTGCGAAGGTGCCGCTCTCCGCGTTTCGCTTGCTCGAGCGGTTGCCGGCGGCGGCGCATCCCGCCTTGTACCGCGTCCTCTTCGAATGCCGGTGCGGGCGGGAGCACGTGGGGCTCGTCTCCCACGACGATCTCGACTGGGCCCCCCTCGGAACCGCGTCGACCGTGACGTTCAAGAACCTCCTCACCTCGCGCGACGACTTCCTCGCAACCGAGCTGGCCGATCTCGCAGCCTCCCGCATCCGGGCGGGTGAGTGGCCCTGGAGCTTCTACTGCTGCCTCGAGGGGCGCGCGCGACCGATGACGCCCTCTGCGTTTGCAGTCATCGCGCCAGGCGAGAGCTCGTTGGCAGTCGCCGTGCAGTGTCCGGTCTGCCGAGCGGTGTCCGTCAACCTGGTCTCACGGGAGCACGTCGACCTTCCCTTCTGGAACGATCGCAGCATCGGCGTCGTGGCGCACGTGTTTCAGCGCGACGCATTGCGGGCAATCGAGGAGTTCCGTGCGGAGTTGCACTCGACCCACTTCGACGAGAGGAGACTCGATCTCGAGCTCTGAACTTCATCTGCCCGATTCTTCCCTCCCGTCAGGGATCGACAGGCGGCACAGGCTCGCCGATAGACGCCACATGAGCGCCGCCACTCTCACCAAGATCGCGGCAGCCTCGTCGCGTCTGCTCGCGGACGTCAATGCCCTGGCCAAGTTCGACCCTGGTCACCGTGCATCCGCGCTCGTCCGCCTCGAGGCCGCACTCGGTCGCGATTTCGCCGACCGGCTCGTCGCCGCACTCAGCGAAGCGCGACCTGAGCAAACCTCGTCGAACTAACGACGAGCGGCTGTACGCCGTGCCGGAAGGCTTTCTCGAAAACTCGTAGGGACGAGGCTTGTCTCGCCGGCCCTCCATGGTCCGCCGACGAACGAGGGCAAGGTAAGCCTCGCTCCCCAGGTCGAACGCTAGCGCGGCCCGGGGTAGTCGCCGCCCCGCAGGCGGACGATGAGGAAAATCGCGCCCGCTGCGAGCAGCGAGAGGATGAACGAGATCCCACCCGGAAACTTGAGCGCGATCGCGCCGAGCCAGAGGAAGAGGAAGAACACGAGCGCCCAGACAAAGGCCTGGACGCCCTGATCGATGCTCGGCATGCGCAGGTGCATGTCGCCCGATCCTACTAACACCGGCTTGAAACGAACCTTCTGAGTCGTCGCAGCAGCCCCAAGCCGAAGGGCGATTCATTCGCCCGTAGGCGCGAGCAACGTTGCCTAGACCCGGCGCAGAAGAAGGGGGTCGGCGGCGGAAACATGGTTTCCTCCGCCTAAAAAAATTCACCGAGCCGGTGACGCTTTCGTCCACTCAGCCCGCTGACCGTCCGCTTCCGCGTAGAGCCTTCGAGCTGCGCTTCGACCTACTCGCGTTCCGTGCTCGGTGCAAAGGGGAAGCTACGAGACAGGGGAGGCTGGGTCAAGGTCGTTTTTCACCCCTTTGGCGCAAATTGCGGTGATTTCCTCCGAGCGCTGCCGACCGGGGCGTCTGCGTAGGATCCGGCGGTGCGCCGCTCGCTCGTGTATGGCGTCGCGGGAGCGGCGTTCGGTCTCGCGCTCGTCCTCACGCTCGCCGGCGTGGGCGACGATCCCGACGCGCTCACCAATCCGCAGGCACTCGTGCTCGGGCTTGTCCAGGGGCTCACCGAACTGCTGCCGATCTCGTCTTCGGGCCACCTGATTCTCGTCCCCTGGCTCGCCGACTGGACGTACCTGAAGCAGAACGACCGCTTCAACCAGACGTTCGATGTCGCCCTTCACTTGGGAACGCTCGTCGCCGTAGGCGCCTACTTCTGGGGAGACATCGTGCGGCTCGTGAGCGCCTGGGTCGGCTCGATCCGTCGTCGGAGCATCCGGTCGGCGGACGAGCGGGTGGCGTGGTTCGTGCTGGTTGCCACGATCCCGGCCGGAGTCGTCGGACTGCTTGGTGAGGACGCGATCGCCGACTCGCTCGGAGAGCCCTGGCAGATCGCGATTCTTCTCGCCGCAGGCGCAGGCTTGCTCTGGTTTGCGGACCGGGCGCCGCAGGAGCGCGCCATGGGCGATCTCGGGATGCGCCACGCCGTCGCGATGGGCCTCGCGCAAGCGCTCGCCTTGGCCCCGGGCGTCTCTCGTTCGGGAATCACGATCACCGCCGGGCGCCTCATGCGACTCGACCGCGACGCGGCGGCGCGCTTCTCGTTCCTGCTCCTTTTGCCGACGGTGCTCGGCGCGCTGCTTCTGAAGGGAGTGGGGGACGTGCTCCTCGGCGACTTGCCGAACGGCTGGCAGGGCCCGTTCCTCGTGGGCACGCTCGCATCGCTCGCGAGCGGCCTGCTGGCGATTGACTGGCTGCTCGGATACGTGCGCCGCCACACCTACGACGTTTTCGTCTGGTATCGCCTGCTCGCGGCGACGATTATCGGTCTGCTGATCCTGAGCGGGGTGAGGGCGGCGACGTTCTGAGCGAAGACATCTTTCGCGGGGTAGTCGTCGCAGGCTGGGCGATCATCGTGGGCGCCGTACGGCGAGCAGCGATGGTTGCCGCCGTACAGGGCTTCGTTGCAGCATCCCTGCTGATTTGGTGGGCGGCGAGTGACTTCTGGGAAGGCGCCGGCGAGCCAGATGTCTATTACGTGCTTCCACTCCTCGCGGTGATTCTCCTCGGCGCGCTCGTCATCTTGCGGGCGATGACCCGGATGCGCCCGATAGGAAGAGGGACCCGGGGGCTGATCCTTGAGCAGCCGCGAGATCGCTATTCGCGCTACTTGACATAACACCGATTACTGTGCATCGGTCTTGCGACCCTGGAAAGCCGGAGGGGCGGCCGTCAGTACCGCCCCTCGGCTACCACGTGCTCGTCGCCTAGACGGCAGCCGGCACTTCATTCAGGGCGACCTCGTAGCGCTCGACGCTCGAGATCGTGGTCGCCATGGCTTCCGCGGCTTGCTCGCGTAGCTCTTCGCCCCGAGCCTCACTGGCGCGAAGCAGCTCCGCGCTCTCCCAGAACGTGATCGTCTTCATCTTTCCCGTCCCGCGGTCGGCGAGGGTGAGAATTCCCTGCCAGCCACTCACTTCCGACGCCTCCGGGACGATCGTGTCGTTGATGAAGGCGATGCCCTTGTCGATGTCGTCAGGCGATCCCGCGAGGGCGCTCACACGGGCGGCGCCGGCAGCTGCGGCGATGTCGTCGATGACTACCTCGTAGGTCTCGACCGACGTTCTCCGTCCCCGGAGCTCCTCGGGGACCTCGTCGCCCATCTTGTCGAAGATCGGCTCGGCCGCGCGGATCGAGTCCTCGGAGTCGAAGAACGTGATTCCGAGCGTGCTGCCCCCTTCTCGATCGATGAGCATCAGAAACCGCTTCGCGCCGGGTATCTCCTCACCCGTGCTCATGCGTTCGCGGATCATCCCGATCAGGTCGTCGATCCGGCTGATGTCGCCTTCGAATGCAGCGACGCGTGCGTGCATACGTGTCCCCCTCTCGTCGAGTGCACCCGAGCCTATGCCCATTTCCTCTCCGCGTCTACGGCCGCGAACAGCACGATCGCGCTAGTCCGCCCGAGGGATTTTCTTGCCTCGCCCTAGACATGGGGTGGCCGAATGCGAGAGAGTGTCGGTTCACAGCGACCGCGCCACCCGCCGCGTCTTGAGTCAGACCGACATCGAGCACATCCTCACCGTCGAGGACATCCGCCAGCTGCTCGACCAATCCGAGCAGGTCGGCACTGTGCGCGCGTCCGAGCTCGCAGAGGTCGCCGAGCTCTACGAGCTCACCGAGCTCGAGCACGACGCGCTTCTGCGCGAACTCGATCAACGCTCGATCGAGATCGTCGTCGAGGCGGCTCCCCAGTCCGAGGTCGTCGCCGCGATCACGGCGCCGATCGAGACGACGACGGACGCGTTGCAGCTCTTCCTGCGAGAGGCCGGCAGGCACCAGCTCCTGACCGCCGCGCAGGAGGTCGAGCTCGCAAAACGCATCGAGCGCGGCGACATGAGCGCGAAGGAGAGGATGATCCAGTCCAACCTCCGTTTGGTGGTATCGATCGCCAAGAACTATCGAAACCAGGGTCTGCCCTTCCTCGATCTCATCCAAGAGGGAACGCTGGGCTTGATTCGCGCCGTCGAGAAGTTCGACTGGCGACGCGGGTTCAAGTTCTCCACCTATGCCACCTGGTGGATTCGGCAGGCCGTCGCGCGTGCGCTTGCGGACAAAGCGCGGACGATCCGCATGCCGGTGCACATCGTCGAGCGGCTGCAGAAGATCAACCGGGCCGATCGCCTGCTCTGGACGCAGCTCGGACGTGAGCCCTCACTGGAGGAGATCGCGGACGAGGCGAACCTCACGGTGCAGCAAGTCCTCGAGGTGCGCGCCGCCGCGCGTGCCTCCACCAGTCTCGACGCGCCGGTCGGCGAGGGAGACGACGCGGTCTTCGGCGACTTCGTCGCGGGCGACGAGCCGCTTCCCGAGGAAGCCGTCGAGCTCAACCTCCGCAGCGAGGCGCTCCGCTCGGCGCTGGCGGCGCTCCCCGAGCGTGAGCGCGAGGTGGTCGCGATGCGCTACGGCCTCGGCGGGGCCGAGCCGCAGACGCTCGAGGAGATCGGCCGCCGCCTCGGCCTCACGCGCGAGCGGGTTCGCCAGATCGAGCTCGAGTCGCTGAGGAGGCTCTCCGGCCTACGCGAGATGCAGTCGGTCGACGTCTTGTAGATGC
>JACCTK010000263.1 GCA_013812465.1 Actinomycetota bacterium | reverse complement strand
CTCCAGCACGTTCGGGTTGACACCCTTGAGCGAGAGCTCGCCGCGCGCGACCCGGGACTCGAGCTCTGGCAGCATGGCCTTCGTGTACGCACCGGGCAAAGGCCCCGTCTGCGGGACTGCGACCGCTTCGGCGAGAGACCGGAGCGCCTCGGGCGTCACCAGCGGGCAGTCGACCGGCAGGACGACGCACACGTCATTCGAAGCCGCGCGCAGTCCCGCGATCACTCCGTAGACGGCCGCCCGCTCCTCCGATCCGTCATCGAGAACGGGAAACGGCAGCTCGAGCACGTCTCCCTTCCCGACCGCGAGAACGTCGTCGCAGACCTCGCTCAGAAGGCGCCAAGCGCGCTCGGCGAGCGGCTCGCCTCGAAAGCGTGCAAGCGCTTTGGGCGACCCGAAGCGCTCGGACGCGCCGCCGACGAGGAGGATGCCGCTCGCCGCGCTCACTTCTGGGAGAGAAACGCCTTCCGCGCGGCGACGAGCGCTGCGCTCGACGGCGGCGGATCGGAGAACTCAGGACGAAGCAGGTCGAGCTCCTCGAGGCTTTCCGGCGCCGGGGCGAGCGCGGACGTCGGGCTCGAGCTCTCCGGCAGGCCGAAGTAGAGGAGCCCGACGTAGCGCATCGCCATCGTCTCCAGCCGCCGGAGCCGATCCTCGCCCGACTCCATCCGCGCGGTGGAGACAACCGCGAAGCCCTGCTTCTGCGGGAACCTCTTCGCGACTCCGAAGCCGAACTCGTCCTCGGCGAACGCGGACGAATAGATGTCGAAGGCGGTGATGCCGACTATCGTCGCGGGCGCGATCCCTCTCGTGTCCTGAAAAGCTCGGGCGAGCTGGTCAGAGACGATGACGGCATCGAGCTGCACCCGTCGGCGATCGAGGGACGCCAGGTCGAGTCGAAACGACGGGGTCGCGCAGGCCTGAACCGGAGCTCGGCGCGCTAGCTGGCGTGCCAGACGCGCCACGAGTGCCTCACTCGGGCCGTCGACGGGGACGACGTAGACACCACAGGCTCGATCCGGTGGGAACGGCTGAATCGTCGCGCCCAGGGTCAGCTCGATCCGCTCGCTGGTGACAGACGGTATTCCAGGATCGGGCGAGTCACGGTCGAGGAGGACAGCCAGCCCGCCGAGCACTCCGCCGAGAACGAGAGCGCCCGCCAGAACCTCGAACAGGCGGTCGCGCTTGTCCGGCGGCGGGCTCAGCTCAAGATCCGCCACGGCTCCGTGTACACCGTTGCGCGCCCGTCCCGAACGAAGCCGCAGAGGGTGATCCCGCGATCCCTCGCGAGCTCGACCGCGAGCGAGGACGGCGCCCCCACCGCGACCATGATCGGGCAGCCGGCGACCGAGGCCTTCTGCACGAGCTCGAACGAGAGCCGCCCGCTGACGCAGAGGACGTGCTCCGCCAGCGGCAGCAGTCCCTCCAGGAACGCCCAGCCGACGACCTTGTCCAGCGCGTTGTGCCGGCCGACATCCTCGCGAACGCAGAGAACTTCACCCTCCCTCGAGATGAGCCCGGTCGCATGCAGCCCGCCGGTCGCGGCGAACGCGCGCTGGGCCTCGAGCAGCCGATCGGGCAGCGACGCCACGAGAGCTTCCGGCACCTGCAACTCGCTCTCCACCCGCGGGGCATCGACGCGAACTGCCTCGATCGCCCCCTTCCCGCAGACGCCGCACGAGGACGAGGTGTAGAAGTGCCTCCGAAGACGCTCCGGATCGAAGCCGGTCGCCTCGACGTCGACGGTGTTGGCGGCCAGGTCGTCCGGAACACGTGCGGCGAGCGGCGTCATCCCCTCCGTGAGACAAAAGCCGAGAGCGAGCTCCTCGTCGTGTCCCGGTGTCCGCATCGTGACCGCCACCGGCTCGCCGCCGATTCTGATCTCGAGCGGCTCCTCGACCGCCAATACCTCGTCCCCTTCGTCTCCACCGGGCAGCCGCCGCGCGCGAACCCTGGTTGTCGAGTACGGAGGCGCCGGAACGGGGATCTCGCTATTCACCGCGCAAGCGTACGTTTCAGCTCCGCGGCGCTCGGCCTCGAGCTCGATGCTGTCGAGCATCGCCCGAGCCGTTGCCTCCCATTTGCGTGCGACGGCGGAGCCTCACCAGCTCCCGAGCGCACAGAGATCACTTCGTACGCGATCTCGCGAGGTGACGCGATCCGAACCGTGAGCGGACCGAGCGGACGCGTCATGCGCCCAACTCCGACGTCGAGGGTGATGGCACCGCGTACCACCTGTGCCCGGAGCGCAGCGATGGCGCCCGCCGAGAACGACGACGGCGCCGGCGAGCTTCGCCGAATTCACGTTTTGTTCATCCCCACGTAGGTGGGCGTTCAGCTCGACCGGGTAGGTCTTGACCTGTCAACCCAAGGAGGAGGAGGAGGAGACATGAGGGGACGAATACTCGCAGGACTCGCCTCGATCGCGTGCCTGGCGGCTTTGGCGGTCGCGCCAGTCGGCGCCGCAGAACCGCCCGTCGCGACATACGAGGTGACGATCGAGAATCTGACGGACGGCCAGCCCTACACCCCGCCGCTCATCGCCACGCATCGCGCAGCGACGGACATCTTCACGGTGGGACAGCCGGCGAGCTTCGAGATCAAGGAGATCGCCGAGAACGGCAACCTCGGGCCGATGATGACGCTGCTCGGCTCGGACAAGCACGTCTTCGACACCGCAGTCGCAGCTGGGCCGCTTCTGTTCGGAGGCTCGGTGACGTTGACGGTCACCGCGGCGAAGGGCGCAAACTTCCTCTCGTTTGCGAGCATGCTCATCTGCACCAACGACGGCTTCACCGGAGTCGACGCGCTCCGCCTGCCGAAGTCGGTGGGCGACGAGGTCGTGGTTACGACCGCGGGGTACGACGCCGGCACCGAGCGGAACACCGAGGACTACAAGGACATCGTGCCCCCGTGCCAAGGCCTGCACGGCGTGATGGTCGAGCCCGGGACCGACATGAGCAACCCGGCGCTCGCAGAGGGCGGCGTGATCCATCACCACCCCGGAATCCAGGGTGGCGTGGACGACCTCACTGTCGCGACTCACGACTGGAGCAACCCTGTGGCCGAGGTCACGGTCGAGCGGGTCTCGTAGCAAGC
>JACCTK010000257.1 GCA_013812465.1 Actinomycetota bacterium | reverse complement strand
AACGTCTGGGTCGGGGAGGAAGGAGATCGTCGTTCCAGACTCGTCCTTTCCCGCCACCCCGATCGTCTGCATATCCGTGGTCGGCTCCCCGCGGGCGAACTCCTGGCGGTAGACCTTCTTGTCGCGGCGCACCTCGGCGACGAGCCACTCGGAGAGCGCGTTGACAACCGACACGCCGACGCCGTGGAGGCCGCCGGAGACCTTGTAACCGTCCCCGCCGAACTTTCCTCCGGCGTGAAGCTTGGTGAGCACGACCGTCAGCGCCGGCAGGCCCTGCTCCGGGATCATGTCGACCGGAATTCCGGCGCCGGCGTCTCTGACTGTCACCGAGTTGTCGGGATGGATGGCTACCTCGACGAGGTCGTTGCGTCCTGCGAGAGCCTCGTCGACGGCGTTGTCGACCACCTCGTAGACGAGGTGATGAAGGCCTCGCGGGCCCGTCGAGCCGATGTACATTCCGGGTCGAAGTCGGACCGGCTCGAGACCTTCCAGGACAGTGATGTCCTTTGCGGTATAGGCTGCTTCGGCCATGAAAAAGCCCTGCAAAATCCAGGTTTTGCGGGCTTCGAGAAGTGTATCAGAAACGACGGCCGGACGAGACTCGAGAAAGGCTCGCCCGCGCCGCTCTGGCGATGAGCGCGCGGAGCTCCGGATCTTCGACTTCGGAGGTCAGCGAGGCTGCCTCCGCGTCTGCCTCCGGCGTCGACTGAGCGGCCTTCGCGGAGGTCTCGGCGGCCTCGCGGAGGTCCGCGCCCGGCTCGGGCACAGGACCGATGCGAAAGCGGAGCCTCTTCGGGGTCGCGGGGCCGATCAGCGCGCGGAGCTGCTCCTCGATCTCCGGCGACAGGCGGTCGAGCTCGAACGCCCAGGTCGAGGACGTGGTCGCCACGTGCAGCGTCCCGTCCCGCGCGACCCGTAGCGGCCATGCCTCACGAGCGACCGTCTCCCCCACCGCCTTCGGCCAGGCGGCCGTGATCTCCGCGAGCGCGAGCGCCGTTTCGCCACCGCTTCGCGAGAGCACATGCTCGACGGATTTTCCGATTCGCTCCATCTGCTGCGGTGGAAACGCCCTCGTAGGGGCGAGGTTTGCCTCGCCCGCGTTCTTCGGTGCAGCATAGAGGGCGAGGCGAGCCTCGCCCTACGACAGCTCTCGGACCTCGCCCGGGGCGACAAGCAGCGACTGCGCCGGCTCCAGCGGGAAGGCCGCGGCGGCGGTCGTGGTGAGCAGCGTCTGCCCTGGGCCGATGACGAGCGCGGCGAGGGCGAGCCGGCGATCGCCGTCGAGCTCGGAGAGCACGTCGTCGAGGAGAACGAGCGGGCGGAGGCCGGTCCTCTCGGTGAGAGTCTCCGCCTCGGCCAGGACGAGCGCGAGAACCGCGATCCGCTGCTCGCCCTGCGACCCGTAGCTCCGCAGATCGCGTCCGTCCACCTGCAGACAAACCTCGTGCAGGTGCGGTCCCGCGCCCGTGAGCCCCCGCTCGAGGTCTCGCGCGAGGCGCTGCTCGTACTCGGCGACCGTCACCGGCCCACCCTCGTACGCAAGCGTCGCTCCCATGAGGCCGAGGCTGTCCGCGCAGCTCGAGAAAGCAGGCGCCAGGTGACCGATGGCCTGCTCGCGGGCGCTCACGAGCTCGGCGCCGAGCGATGCGACGGATTCGGTCCACGGCGGGAGCGCGTCCGGTGACGAGGCGCCGGCGGCCAGGCGCCGGAGCGCGGCGTTCCGCTGGCCGACCGCGGCCGCGTACTCCACGGGCAGAGCCGCCCGAGCGGGGAAGAGACGTCCGAGAGTCCTGTCCAGATATGCCCTGCGGATAACCGGAGCGCCCTTGACGACGGCGAGACGATCCGGCGTGAAGACGAGCGTCTCGAGCTCGTGTCGAAGCTGCTCGGCCGAGCTCAGGACGCCGCCGTTCAAGCGTGCCCGTCTTGCGTCCCGCGCGCCCAGGCTCACCTCCGTCTCGAAGCGCGTCTCGCCGTTGACCCCCTGGAGGCGAACGCGGCCGGCCGCTGCGTCGAAGCGGACGAGCTGGGCATCCGAGCGCGAGCGTGGAGAGAAGCCCTGCGTGCCGACATGCAGCGCTTCCAGCAAGTTCGTCTTACCCGCCCCGTTCGGCCCCGAGACAAGCACGACTCCGGGCTCGAGGGCGAGCTCGAGGCGTGGGTACGAGCGGAAGTCGCGGAGCGTGACCTCGCGGACGATCAGGCCGCCCCCTGAGGCTGGGATCAGTCCGGGAGACGGATCGGCATGATCAAGTACGAGAAGCGCTCGTCCGGCGAGACGATGAGCCCCGGGCGAAGGGGATTGATGAGCTTCAGCTGAACGGTCTCGCCGTTCACGGCTTCCAAGCCGTCTCTCAGGAAATCGGGGTTGAAGCCGATCTCGAGCACCTCGCCCGCGTACTCGATCGGGATCGACTCGTGCGCCTCTCCGACGTCCTGCGTCTGCGCCGACACGGCCAGCTCGCCCTCGGAGAAGCGCAGGCGCAACGGGGCGTTTCGCTGAGCGAGGACGCCCGCGCGGCGAATGACCTCGAGCAAGGGCGCCCGCGCAGTGGTGATCTCGGCCTCGAAGGTCTCCGGGAGAAGTTGCTTGTAGTTCGGAAACTGCCCGTCGATCCTGCGGCTCGTCAGCCAGACGTCGCCCGCGCTGAAAATGACGTGGTTCTCGTGGACACCGAGCTGAACTTCATCGGCGCCTCCCGCAAGACGGGCGAGCTCCTGCAGCGCGCGAGCCGGGATGATCGCGTCGAGCTCGGGGCCGCTCTCCTCGAGACCGGTCTCCTTCACCGCGAGGCGGTACGAGTCGGTGGCCGCCATGATCAGCTGGTCCGCCTCGAAGCGGACGAGGATCCCCGTCAGAACCGGCCGGGACTCGTCGCGCGACGCGGCGCGTGCGACCTTCTCGATGGTCGCGAGCAGCGCCGGCGCGGCGATCGTGTGGAGTTGGACGTCCGTCGGTGGGAGACGGGGGAAATCCTCGGCGTTATAGACGTTCAGCTTCGAGGCGTGGCTTCCGGAAGTGACATTCAGAACACCTTCGCCCTCTTCGTAGGACAGCGTCACCGTGTCATCCGGAAGGAGCCTCGCGAGGTCGGTGAGAAGACGCCCAGGCACCACGACTGCGCCTTCGCCGGCGGTGTCCCCGGTGATCGACGCGCGGAGCGAGATCTCCATGTCAGTGGACGCGAGCATGAGCTTCCCCTCTTCGCCCCTCAGGAGGATCCCGCTCAGCACCTGCACCGCGCCGCGCGTCGAGAGGCCTCGCGCGACGGTGCCGAGAGCGGCGGCGAGCTCGCTTCGGGAGCAGGTCGCGCGGATCTCGACAGTCGTGGCTAGGTCTGTGTTCATGATCTAAAGAAAAGAACTCGTAGCAGTAGTAGAAGTGTGGATCACGTGGAAGACGGGGCCATTGTGCCCTACGAGCGGGGGAATCACCCGTTGACAGATATGTGGGTCCGCGTTGACAGGTCCCACACGGCAGACGGCGGCTCGTCCCGGGACCCCCACCTTCACCGCGCTTGCTTGATCCGCGCGGTCAGCTCTTGCACAAGGTTGTACACGGAGCGATCTTCCCGGATAAGGCGGGTGATCTTCGAGTTCGCATGCATCACCGTCGTGTGGTCGCGTCCACCGAACTCTCTCCCGATCTTGGGGAGCGACGAGTCGGTCAGCTCTCGCGACAGGTACATGGCAACCTGTCGCGGATACGCGACCGACTGGGAGCGACGTGGGCTCACGAGCTCGTCGAGCGTCACCCCGAAACGTTCCGAGATCATCTCCTGGATCTTCGGAATGGTCACCTCGGGCGCTGCATCTCCCTGCGGGAAGACGTCCTTCAGCACGTGCTCTGCCAACTCCACGGTCATGACGCGATCGGTCAGAGACGAGAACGCGACCACGCGTGTCAGCGCACCCTCGAGCTCGCGAATGTTCGAGGAGACCCTCCCTGCGATGAACGTGAGGACCTCGGGGTCGGCGACCGCGATCCGCTCCGTGTTCACCTTCTTGCGCAGAATCGCGATTCGCGTCTCGAGGTCGGGTGGCTGGATGTCGGTGAGGAGACCCCACTCGAACCGCGAGCGAAGCCTCTCCTCCAGCGTCGCGATCTCGCGCGGCGGGCGATCCGAGGAGATGATGATCTGCGCGCCGCCCTCGTAGAGCGAGTTGAAGGTATGGAAGAACTCCTCCTGGATCCGCTCCTTCCCCTCGAAGAACTGGATGTCGTCGATCAGGAGGACATCGTAGTTTCGATACCTGCGCTTGAAGCCCTCGATGCGCTTGTCGCGGAGCGAGTCGATGAAGTCGTTCATGAACGTCTCGCTCGTGACGTAGCGCCGGGTCAGACGCCGCGAGTGCTGGCGGACGTAGTGGCCGATCGCCTGCAGGAGATGCGTCTTGCCGAGGCCGGTCGAGCCGTAGATGAACAGCGGGTTGTACGCCTGCGCCGGCGCCTCCGCCACCGCGAGCGCCGCTGCGTGCGCGAAGCGGTTCGAAGAGCCGATGATGAAGGTGTCGAAGGTGTACTTCTGGTTGAGCCCTAGCTCCGCCGAGTCGTGAGGCTCGAGCTCCGGCTCGCGTGCTCGCGCCCCAGTGCCGGCCTGAGGCGGCGGCCCGGTCGGAGCGGCAACGGGGCGGTCTCCGACCACGAAGGAGACGCTGAGATCATCGCGGCCCGAACCCTCTCGCGCGGCGGCGGAGACGAACCCTCGAAAGTGGCTCTCGATCCAGTCGCGGGTGAACTCGTTCGGGACTGCGACAACGAGCCGGTGCTCTGCGAGAGACTGCGGCTCGGCGTGCGCGAGCCATGTGTCGTAGCTCGTCTCGCTCAACACTTCTCTCAGCCTGTCGGAGATCGCGTTCCAGAGACCTTCCGCGGTCGGTTCGGTCGAGGTCTTCACCCACCCTCGAGTGTGTTGGATTCCAGGAGGTGGCGAGCATAGCAGCGTTACCGCGTCCTCTCAAACGCGACCCAGAGGCGTTAGAGAGCCGAAATAAGAGCCCGATTTGCAGGTATTTCATGTGTTTCACACAGCTTTCCCACAGGTGTGGAAACCGACCCTCCCGTTTCTCTTACTGGCAACAGAGCGATCGCCTGAGCAGCGATTTCGGAACGGGCAGAGAGTCCCCAGACTGTGGAAAACCGGGGGTGAGAAGTCCTCGTCTATACTGCGCGCTCCGCCCGCTCCCCTCTCTTCCGGACATTCGAGAACTATGAAACGCACCTATCAGCCGAACGTGCGCCGCCGCAAGCGACGACACGGGTTTCGAGCGCGGATGTCATCACGTGCCGGGCGCGCGATTCTGAAGCGTCGCCGCGCGAGAGGGCGAAAGCGGCTGTCCGCCTGAGGGGGCGCCCAGCAATGCTCGCGCGCCACGTCGCCTGTGCCAGCAGAGTCCGCGCCGGCGGATTCGGATCTTGCACGAGGATCGAATCCGCGCTCGCGGATTCCGGCCCCACGTGCTCCTGACTGTGCAGCGCCGCCACAGGCTTTCCCGCTCCCGCGACTTCGACGCCGTCTATCGGCGCGGCGCCTCCGCCTCGACCCGGTATCTCGTGTTGCACTGGTTTCCGCGCGAGCAGGACGACGAGGGCGAGCCGCGGCTCGGGCTCGCGGTCCCTCGCTCGGTCGGCTCGGCAGTGGTGCGAAATCGCGTGAAGCGGGTCCTGCGCGAGACGTGGCGGGAGCTGCTGCCGGAGGTGCCCACGGGGCACGACTATGTGCTGGTCGCGCGACCCGGTCTCGCCGAGCCGGCGCATGCACGAGGGCCGGAGTGGCTCGCGGCCGAGCTCTCGGGCGTGCTCGAGAGGGTCCGCGCGTGAGGTATCTCGGCCTCGCTCTCGTCTTCGCGTGGCGGTGGACCTTCGGCCTCCTTACCCCGGCGGGGTCCTGCAAGTACCACCCGAGCTGCTCGCAGTACGCGATCGACGCGTTTCGCGAGCTGGGGCTCGTCCGCGGGGGCGCGCTCGCGACGTTTCGGCTCCTCCGCTGTAACCCCTGGAGCCACGGCGGGGTCGATTACGTCGGCGATCAGACCCTGTTCCCGTTGCTTCGTCCGAGCTGGAGGCGTAAGACGTGATCGTCGGCGCCTGGTCGCCGCTCGCGCCCATCGAGAACGTCCTCGAGGAGGTTCTCATCTGGCTGCACGAGACCGGCGGCCTGACCTGGGCATGGTCGATCGTCGCCCTGACGGTGATCGTGCGGATGCTGCTCGTGCCGGTTGCGATCCGCCAGATCCACTCGATGCAGAGCCTCCAGATCCATGCGCCGGAGATGAAGGCGATCCAGCAGCGCTACAAGAGCGATCGCCAGAAGCAGTCGGAAGAGCTGATGAAGTTCTACAAGGAGAACAAGATCAACCCGTACGCCTCCTGCCTCCCGATCGTCTTCCAGATCCCGATCTTCATCGCGCTCTTCTTCGTCCTGCGTGACTTCGACGACGAGGTGTTTCCGCGGTTCCAGGAGTCGACGCTCGAGTGGCTCAACCTCATCGACATCACCGAGCCGACGAAGGACGGCTTCGGGCCAGTGCTTCTCGTCGTCTACGTCGTCAGCCAGCTCACGTCGACTTGGCTCATGTCGACCTCGATGCAGAGCGCCGCGCAACGCTGGATGATCATGGTGCTCCCGATCGTCTTCATCCCCTTCATCCTCGGTTTTCCGTCGGGCCTGATGATCTACTGGCTGACCACGAACCTGTGGACGACGGGACAGGGGCTCATCACGCGCCGGCAGATGCCACGGGCCGTCCCTCCTCCCAAGCGGTCGAGCCGAACACCGCCGAAAGACGGAGCAGCGGTCGACCCCGAGCCGGCGCTCGACGGCGCGCCTGCGGCGAGCGCGACGCGCACCGGTCCTCCTCGCCGAGTCAAGAAGAAGAAGGGCAGCGGAGGACGCAAGCGGTGAGCGGCGAGGCCGAGGTTCGCGTGGAGGCGAGCGGCGAGACGGTGGGCGAAGCCAAATGGTCGGCGCTCCGGGAGCTCGAGCAGCTCGTACCCGGCCTCGACCGTGAGCAGGTCGCATTCGAGGTTCTCTCGGAGGGAGAGCGGGGCCTGCTCGGGGTCGGGTATACGCCCGCCCGAGTCGTGGCCAGCGTGCCAGGGCAGCGGGCCGAGAGCTCCCCGTTGGGCGAGACAGCGACGGACGCTCGCGATGTCGTCGAGCGCATCGCCGCCGCGATCGGCGCGAGTGTGACCGTGTCCGCAGCTGAGCGGGACGGGATCGTCACGGTCACGTGCACAGGTGAGGATCTCGGCCTGTTCATCGGCAAGCACGGACAGACGATCGACGCGATCCAGTACCTGGCGAACGCGGTGGCGCGCGCTGACGGACGCGAGCACGAGATCGTCGTGGATGCGGCGGGATATCGCGCGCGTCGCAACGCGTCCCTCGAGGCGGTCGCGAGCCGCTCCGCGCGACGCGCGGCAACGACGCGAAACGCGGTGGAGCTCGATCCCATGACGCCGGTGGAACGGAAGATCGTCCACGAGGCGTTGAAGGACGACCCCGAGGTGGAGACGCAGAGCGAAGGCTCGGAGCCGAATCGCTACGTCGTCGTGCTGCCGCGCACCTCTAGATGATTGATCGGGAATTCACGGCGGGCCGGATGACGGCCACGACACGGCGCCGGATCGCCACCCTCCCTCGCCCGGCCAGGCTTATCAGCCTGCACGACGAGTGAGTGCGTCGCCCGGCTTGGTCGTGACCGCCCCCGGCGGCGCGTCAATTCCCGATCAATCATCTAGCGCCTGACGTGATGGGGGAGCTCCTCGAGCGCTGGCTCGAGGGCGTGCTGACGACTCCGGGTCTCACAGGGCTCCGCGATCTCGCCGCCGCGCGACTTGCTCTGCTCGAGGACGCGCTTCGAGCGCAACCGCTGATCGAAGGCACGTCTGGGGCAATCGTCGACGTCGGGTCCGGAGGAGGCTCTCCTGGGATCCCCCTCGCGATCGCGCTCCCCGAGCGCTCGTTCACCCTGCTCGAAGCCGAACGGCGTAAGTGCGACTTCCTGCTCGGTGTCTCGGCCGAGCTTCCGAACGTGGATGTGGTCTGGGGACGCGCGGAGGAGCAGCCAATCGACACGTTCGGGGTCGCGCTCGCGAAAGCGCTCGCGAAGCCGCCAGTGGCCGCGGAGCTCTGTCTCCCGCTCGTGAGGCCGGGAGGGATTGCGATCATCTGGGTGGGCGCCACAGCCGAGGTCGAGCCTGTCGCCCAGGTCGCGCTGCGTCTCGCCGGCGAGCTCGAGCCCTGCGCCGAAGGGCTCCTGGCGCTGAGGAAGCTCGGCCCGACGCCCGCGGGCTTTCCGCGGCGTGCCGGTATGGCCAAGAAGCGCCCGCTCGCATAGCGACGGCCGGGGAATGCCAAGTTGCAGACTGTTACTTGGCGTCGTCGGCATCGATCCAGAACGCCCGATACGCGAGCCGTGGGTGTGGGTGCGAGCGCTCGCTCCGACCTGAGATGGCGAAACCCCAGGCGGCGACACGGCGCTCGAGCGACCGGGTCTCCCGCTCTTCGTTGAAAACGCCGATCAGCAGTCTCTCCGAATAGGAGAGCAGGCGTTCGATGAGCGCACGCCTGCGCGGAACCGGAACGTAGTCGACATTCGTGCGAACGACGTCGAAGCCGTGAGGCGGCTCCCAGTCCAGGGCGTTTCCGACCCAGATCCGCTCAGCCCACTGCGGGAGACGACTTCGAGCGATAGCTGCCAGCTCCGGAGAGATCTCGACCCCGTACGGCTCGACACCTCCCCAGTTGGCCATGCTTTCCATCAGAAGACCGTTCGCGCAACCGATGTCGAGAAACGTCTGACCGGGTGTCGCCGCGTCCGCGAGTAGCGAGCGGGCGTACTCCCAGCTCTGGGCGTCGCGACTGCTTCCCGAGCCGCCCTCGGCGGTGACAGCCGCCAGATACGCAGGCACGACCAGCGACGTGACGGCCTCGTGCCAGCCGGCGTCGCCGAGCGTGCCCAGCTCGTAGGCGGCATCGATGGCGGCAAACTCTTTCCAGCCGCCCTCCTTCGCAGCCTCGAGCTCCTCATCCACGCGGGCCACGCTACCGGGGAGCGTCCGCCCCTATCGCTACTTTGAGGCGGGTGCCCGCCCGGGTCTACGCAGTGGCGAACCAGAAGGGCGGCGTCGGCAAGACGACGACCGCTGTCAACGTCGGCGCCTGTCTCGCCGAGGCGGGCGAGCGAGTGCTGCTCATCGACCTCGACCCGCAGGCGAATGCGACTTCCGGGCTCGGCATGCGGGCCAACGGCGCCTCGACCCACGATCTCCTCGACGGCACGCCGCTCTCAGCGCTCGCGAGACCCACGGCGTTCCCGAATCTCGATGTCGTCATGGCCAAGAACGATCTCGCGACTGCCGCGGTGGAGCTCTCGACCCGCGACGGCGGAGAGCGCTACCTCGCCGACGCGCTCGGAGGCTCGCTCGACTCGTACTCCTTCGTCTTTCTCGACTGTCCGCCCTCGTTCGGCACGCTCACGGTCAACGCGCTTGCGGCCGCGAGCCGTGCGCTCGTCCCCGTCCAGGCGGAGTACTACGCGCTCGAGGGGCTCTCTCAGCTTCTCGGGACGATCAATCTCGTGAAGGCGCGCTTGAACCGGGAGCTCGCAGTCGCAGGCATCCTGCTGACGATGGCGGACGGGAGGACGCGCCTCGCGGCCCAAGTCGAAGCCGAGCTGCGCAAGCACTTCGGCAATCTCGTCTTCACTCAGACAGTGCCTCGCTCGGTCCGCCTCGCCGAGGCCCCGAGCCACGGGCTTCCCGCAATCGCCTACGACCGCCGCTCGGCCGGCGCGGAGGCCTACTGGAAGGTGGCGATGGAGCTTGTCGAGCGTTCCTAAGGAGCGGAGGGGCCTCGGGCGCGGCCTTGAGGTGCTGCTGGGCGAGAGCGGGCAGCCGGAGCTGCTCCATCTCCCGGTGGAGACGGTCCACCCGAACCCCCGGCAGCCCCGCCGCCGGTTCGAGCCCGAGGCGGCGACCGGGCTCGCGGCGTCGATTCGTCTCCAGGGCGTGCTGCAGCCGATCGTCGTGCGCCGCCGCTCGGAGGGCGGCTTCGAGCTGATCGCCGGCGAGAGACGCTGGCGCGCTGCGAGAGCTGCCGGCATGCCGACGCTGCCCGCGCTGGTCCGCGACGTCGAGGACGGCGAGTCGCTCCTCCTCGGGCTCGTCGAGAACGTTGCGCGCGAGCAGCTGTCCCCGGTCGAGGAGGCTCGCGCCTATGCGTCGCTGGTGGACGAGTTCGAGCTCTCGTTGGGCGAGGTATCCGAGAAGGTCGGCCGCTCGAAGTCTGCGGTCTCGAATCGGCTGCGCCTGCTCGAGCTTCCGGAGGAGGTGCTCTGGATGCTCGCCCGCGGAGACCTGACCGAGGGACACGCGCGCGCCGTGCTCTCGCTCCCCGACGACGATGCCCGCCGCCGCCTTGCGCGGAGGATCGCCAAAGAGGGAATGACGGTGCGCAACGCCGAGCAAGCCGCACGTGAGGGCGGCGCCCGCCGCCGGCCTCGGCGGAGCCTCGCGGTCGACCCCGATCTCGCAGACCGCGCCCGAGCCGCTGCCGAACGCCTGACAGGCCTGTCGGCGAGCGTGCTGAACGGCTCGCTTCAGATCAAGTTCCGCGACGAGACCGCGCTCGCGGAGCTCGTCGAGACCCTCGAGGCCGCGGCGCCGTAGAAATCGGCGCCTAACGACAGGCCGGTGAGGTTCTCGCCCGTGCCCGCTGGGATTGAAGCCAGCCGACGGCCGACGCGATCCGCGAGCTCGAGCGGCGGGAGTGGAACGGCGCCGGCCACCCTCGCACCCTAAAGAGATGGGGCAGCGCTTGGTGCCAATCTCCGAGGTCGCCAAATCCCTGCCGTTGGCCGGCTTCATCGGCAATCGGCTCACCCGATGGGCGATCGTGGACTCGAACCACGGACCTCCGCCTTATCAGAGCGGCGCTCTAACCGACTGAGCTAATCGCCCGCTGCGTACTGCTCGGCTCGCCACTGTAGCGCACGTCACCCGTGCGTTCGTCATCGGTCACTAACATGAATGAAGGCTCCTGTGATGCGAGAGATGACCCTGTACGGCGTGAGCTTCGAGCCCATCGGCAAGCAGCCGATCGTGCTCCTGAAGACCGCCGACGACGACAAGTTCCTTCCGATCTGGATCGGCCATGCTGAAGCGGCTGCGATTCTGATGAAGCTGCAGGGCGCCGCCGCTCCGCGTCCGATGACGCACGACCTGCTCTCGAACATCATCTCGGAGCTCCAGGGCGAGGTCGTGAAGGTCACCGTGACCGAGCTTCGTGAAAACACGTTCTACGCCAACATCACCATCGTCCAGGACGGCCGGGAGGTCGAGATCGACTCGCGCACCTCGGACGCGATCGCTCTCGCCGTTCGCTGTGACGCGCAGATCTTCGCCGCGGACGATGTCGTCGAGGAGTCCGGGATCGACTTCCAAACCGAGGACGAGGAGCAGCCCGGCCTGGTCACCGTCTCGAGTCTCTCCGATCTCGATCCGGCCGAGTTCCGCAAGTTTCTCGAGACGGTGACGGTCGAGGACTTTCTGACGAGTCTCGAGGAGCCTGAGGAAGACGAGGACGAGGACGACGAGGACGAGGACAACGAGCGCGCGTAGACCGGCTCAGCCGCCCACGCCGGAAACCGACAGGATCAGCGCCGTCCCGTTGAACAGCGAGTGCAGCGCGATCGACGGGTAGATGCTGTGCGTTCGGGCGCGAAGCCAGCCGACGGCGATTCCGAAGAAGGTCAACACCGGAAGCGCGATGAGCAAGCCGTGGGCGAGCCCGAACAACACGCCCGTGAGAAGAATCGCGACCGTGACGCCGTAGGGCGCGAGCAGCGAGAAGCCGAGCCCGCGATACGTGAGTTCCTCCACCACGGGCGCAACGAACGCGACCACCACGAAGAATGCGACGAACGCGCCGACACGGCTGGAATCGAACTCGTCCGGAACGAGGCCCTGCTCCTCGGTCGCATCGAGAAACGGCGCGAGCGCCGCTCCGACGATCCAGATCGCGACTAGAGCGGCGGCGGCCAGCCCCGCCGCCTTCCACCAGGATGCGGGCCGTCGTAGCGCGAAGAACTCTCGGACGGGAAGACCACGCGCGATCAAGAGCAGAATTCCGAGCATCACCCCGTACTGGACAAGCGCGCCTAGCGCGTACGCGTAGCGGAAGGCGATGTCATCCGGCGGCTCCGACCCGTCGAGGCGGCCGGCGTAGCCGAGCGCGGTGAGGGCGAGCACCAAGACCAGCCAAGCGACGAGACGCCAGCGCGAGGGGCGTATAGCGGCGTCTGGTGTCACTGAAGACTTCATTCCCGAAGTCTCGCGATTTGAGGAGGTCGCTGCGTGCCGTCGAAATCCAACACATGATGGCTAGCATCAGTCCATGAGCACGACTCGCGGCAGGCGTACGTCCCTCGATCCGGAGACGCTCCTCCCAAAGGGCCGCCATAAGCGTGCGGCCAGACGCAGGCGGCGGAAACACGGCGCCGTCATTGCCCTCGCGGTCGTCGCGGTCCTCGCAGTGATCGCCGGTGTCGGAGGCGGGGCGGCGGTGTTCGCGTACGGCTCGTCGTGTGACCTGAGCTCGCTGCGCTCGATCCGGATCGGCCAGAACTCGTTCCTCTATGCGGCGAACGGAAGCCTGCTGGGCTCGATTCCGGCGGAGCGGAACCGCCAGCCGGTGCAGATCGAAGGGATGTCCCCCTGGATCCGCAAGGCCACCATCGCCGTCGAGGACCGCCGTTTCTTCGAGCACGACGGCGTGGACATCGAGGGAATCGCCCGCGCGGCCGTCGCCGACGTCAAGGCCGGCAGCATCGTCGAGGGTGGCTCCACGATCACGCAGCAGCTCGTTCGAAATCTCTACATCTCACGCGAGCGAACCGTGCAGCGAAAGGTCAAGGAGGCGTGTCTCGCGACCAAGCTCGACGGCGCTTGGACGAAGCACCGGATTCTGACCACTTACTTGAACCAGGTCTACTACGGCAGCCAGGCCTACGGGATCGAGGCTGCGTCGCAGACGTTCTTCTCGAGACCTGCTCTCGACCTCACCCTTTCCCAGTCGGCCCTTCTCGCCGGCTTGACGCAGGCGCCGTCGGTCTACAACCCGTTCACGGCCCCAGCCCGCGCCCGCGCCCGCCGAGCCGTGGTCTTGCGGGCCATGTTCGATACCGGAGTCATCACCAGGCGCCAGCACGCGCGCGCGATGAAGTCCAGCCTCGAGCTCGCGCCCGGAAGGTTGTACAGCCAGATTCGCGAGCCGTACTTCTTCGGCTACGTGCGCGATCGCCTGATCGAGGAGTACGGTCCCGCCGTGGTTCGCTCTGGCGGGCTTCGCGTGTACACGACGATCAAGCCGCGGTACCAGCGTCTGGCAGAGGCGGCTATCCGAGACACGCTCACCGAGCCCAGCGATCCCGCCGCCGCCTTGATCTCCATCAGCCCGCGGACCGGCGCCATCCGCGCCATGGCCGCGGTGATCCCGAACCGTCCGAAGAACGAGTTCAACCTCCTCTCGCAGGCGAGGCGTCAGCCGGGCTCGACGTTCAAGACCTTCGTCCTCGCGGCGGCGGTCGAGATGGGGATCAATCCCGACTCGACCTACTACGTGTCCGCGCCCTTCACCTACAAGGTGCATCCGGCCGGCAACTGTGACGACGGAAGCTGGTGGTGCGTGCACACCTACGCCAACGACTACTACGGCTGGAGCTCGATCCGAAGCGCGACAATCCGCTCGGACAACGCTGTTTACGCGCAGCTCACGCTCGACGTCACGCCGGAGAAGGTCGCGGAGACGGCCCGCAAGATGGGCGTCCGGACGCCCCTGGCGAAAGTCCCGTCGATTGGGCTCGGGTCCGTCGCAGTCTCTCCGCTCGATCTCGCCTCGGCGTACGCGACGCTGGCCGCGGAAGGCGTGTACGCGGAGCCGATGGCGATCCGCCGCGTGGTGCTGCCGAGTGGAAAGGAGGACAGGGACGCAGGCTGGGGCGCGCCCAGACGCCGGCGCGCCATCTCGGAAGGGACGGCAGCCATCGTCACTCGCATCCTCGAGCAGAACATGCAGTCGGGAACCGGGACACGCGCCGCGTTCGGTCGCCCGGCGGCCGGGAAGACCGGCACGAACGAAGAGCACAAGGATGCGTGGTTCGCCGGGTACACACCGGATCTTGCGACCACGGTGTGGATGGGGTACACGAGGGCCGAGATCCCCATGCGGAACGTGCATGGAATCGCTGTCAGCGGCGGCAGCTTCCCGGCCGAGATGTGGCGGTTGTTCATGGAGCCGTCGCTGGACTCGATCGAGCCAAGGGCCTTTCCTGAGCCGTCCGTCTGGCCGACGTGGGAGCCGTTCACGCGTGGCGAGTATGCGCTCTCGTACGACCCGAGCTACACCCCCACCTACACGCAGACCTACACCCCGGAGCCCGAGACCGAGGAGCCTGAGCCCCCGCAGGAGGAGCCCGAGAAGCCGCTCGTCTCGCCGGGTCAAGGTCTCTAGGACGACCTAGAGAGTGCCTGACCTGCTCTCACTCGAGGAGGCGCTCGCTTGCATCCTCGAGCGGTCGAAGCCGCTCTCGTCGGAGATTGTCCCGCTCGAACGCGTGGTCGGAAGGGTTGTCGCCGAGCCTGCGCTCGCCCGCGCGGACCTTCCTCCGTTCCCGAGCTCGGCTATGGACGGGTTCGCAGTCCGCGGCGTCGAGACACCGGGGACGCTGCCGATAGCGCTCAGGGTCGCAGCCGGGAGCCCGTCCTCGGGCCGGCTCGAGCGGGGCTCAGCTGCGGCGATCGCAACCGGCGGGTCGGTTCCCGAGGGCGCGGACACCATCGTGCCGGTCGAGCAGGTCGTCGAAGAGAACGGTCACGTCCGGATCGCCGAGCCAGCCCGAGCCGATGCGCACATCCGTCCACGAGGAGGCGATGTGCGCGAGGGCGAGGTCGTGCTCCCGGCGGGTGTCCGAATTGGCCCGGCCCAGATCGGCGCGCTCGCAGCGGCCGGAGTCGCGGAGGTGCGGTGCTTCCGGCGACCTCGCGTTTCCGTGCTTGCCACCGGCAGCGAGCTGCGGGCGCCGGGCGAGACGCTCGCGCCGGGGCAGATCTTCGAGTCGAATCGGGCGACGATCGCCGCCGTGCTCGACGCGAGCGGAGCGGAGGTCGACCTGCTGCCCGTCGTCCGAGACGACGAATCGGCTCACCGCGATGCGCTTGAGCGCGCGCTCGCCGCCGATGTGCTCGTCTCCTCGGGCGGGGTCTCGATGGGACCCCATGATCTCGTCCGTCGCGTGGCGGGGGAGCTCGGCGTCGAGGAGATCTTCTGGGGCGTGGCCGTGAAGCCGGGAAAGCCTCTCTCCTTCGGCATCCGTGAGGACACGCTCGCCTTCGGCCTCCCCGGCAATCCCGTCTCCGCGCTTGTCGGCGCGCTTGTCTTCGTGCGGCCCGCGCTTCTCGCCCTGCAGGGACTTTCCGACCCGAGGCCGCGCTTTCAGGTCGGGCGGATCGAGATCGCAGTCCGCCGAAACGAGCATCGGGACGAGTTCATTCGCGCTCGGCTCGCCGTCGACGAGCGCGGTGTCGTGCTCCAGCCGGTCAACGGTCAGGAGTCGCACATGATCGTGCGCGCCGCGGCCGCGGACGCCCTGCTCCATGTGCCGCGCGGCGCGGGTGAGATCGCCACGGGCGATCCCGTTCGTTACCTCGACCTCTCGTAGCGTCTACTCCTCGCTCCGCCCCGGCACGGTCCAGCGAAGCCCGGACGCGCGCGTGTAGGGGCCATAGTGACCGAACACGAGCGCGGCCAGCTGCGCGGCGGCGGCGAGCCACGCGATCGTGAGGAGAACCGAAAAGATCGACACGTAGCCGACCGTCGCGAGGCCGGCGATATACAACGCCGCCTCGGCAGGGCCGAGGGCGAGCTCGTGCCCGAGAAGCAGAATGCCGCCGATGGGCCCGAGGAGCCCGATCGCGTAGAGGCTCGCACGCTGCCACCGGCGAAGCCGCAGCGGAAGCCAAAGCCAGGCGTAGAGGGGCGGAAGGACGAAGACGAGCGCGAACGGCCTGGTGAGGGCGATTGTCAGGGCGACAAGGCCGAGCCATGTGAGCGCGCAGGTGTAGCCGGCGAGGCGTTCTTCCGGAGTGGGCTCCGATACCGGAATGAGCGGCCGACGCGCCACCAGCCAACCGACCACGAACGCCAGGGCCAGGACGGCCAGGCCGGCGATGTTCGCGTCGACGACGAACGACGAGCTTGTGGGCAGCGGGAGCGCTGTCCCGGTCGGGAGGGCTCCGGTCAGCCCGCCGATCCAGATGAGAGCACCTGCCCAAAGCCACACGAGCAGGCGTGTTCGCAGCGCGCGGAGAGCGGGCAAGAATGGAAGCCCACGCCGTCTCCCCCTGGCGACCAGGTCGAGGATGCCGAGCGCGAATGGCACGACGGCGACGATGAGCATGAGCCGCACGACCCATCCACTTGTCGCGCGACTCTCGAGAAAGACCGCGCTGGGCGTCTGAAACGCGACTCCGACGCTCGTGTCGATCGAGCTCAGCAGCGCTTCCGTGGCGCGTCCGAGCTGTCCGAGGCGTCCTGCGGAGAGAACGCCGGGCTCGGCGATGTTGCCCCTCGTATCTCTCGAGATCGAGATCGCCGCGATGCCCTCGGCGACAAACGGACCCTGTTCGGCGGCGGCGTAGGGAACAGCGAGGTCGACGAGTTGTGCGAGGATCGAGGGCATCGCCGGCGTCTGCCCGACCTGCTCGGCCACCCGCGCCGAGGCTGTCTTGACGAGCGTCCGCGCCGGCGAGCTCGAGCCGTCACCTGCGATAGCCAGCCGTGGTCGACCTCCACCCCCGAGACCGTCGAGGACGATGGCCGCGAGCGCTTGTGGAGCGTGCGGAGAGGCTCGTGCGAAGCGCGCCGCCCCGGCGCCGCCGTATGCTCCGGCGTCGGTCGAGAGAAGGATCAACGTTCTGTTGGGAAGCGGCGCCGCCGCGGCGCCCTGCGGCGCGAATCCGCGCGCGAGCTCGATCAGCGCCGCGGTGCCGGATGCGTTCTCACCCTGCGGCTCACCTGCGCCCATGTTGTCTCTATGGGCGACGAGGACGATCGCCTCCTCCGACCGCCCAGGCACGACCGTTACGAGGTTTCGCAGCTCGACCTCGCCAAGATCGACCAGATCGGCGCTCCAGATGTCCTCCTCCACCTGGAGCCCGAGCGACGAGATCGTCTCGCTGTACCAGCGCGCGGCGCTCGCAGCCTCGTCGCTGCCGGGCACCCGTGACGGGAACTCGGTCGAGAGCTCTCTTGCCAGAGTTGCCGCCGCGGCGCCGCTGAAGACCGGCTCGAGTTGTGGTCGCGGCAGCTCGGTCGTTGGCGAAAGAGAGAACAGGAGCGCGAGAATCGCAGGCGCCAGGACGAGCGCGCCGACGCGTACGAGACGCGTGTTGAGAGGTCTGTCGACTGTGCCACGACGCGCCCGACGCCTATGCTCACGGGGCCGAGCCGCTTCCATCGCCGGGCTATAGTAGGCGGGCAGGCCGCTCGAGCGCGGTCGAAGAACCCGATGCCGAACGCCTCGACCATTCTTCTCGTTGACGACGAGGAGTCGATCCAGAAGCTGCTGACGTTTCCGCTCGAGCGAGATGGCTACCGCGTCGTCCAAGCCCGAGACGGAGAGGACGCGCTGCGCCGCTTCGACGACGAGGACGTCGATCTCGTTGTACTCGACGTGATGCTCCCGCGGCTCGACGGTCTCGAGGTGTGCAAGCGGCTGCGTAGCCAGAGCAGCGTCCCGATCATCATGCTCACCGCGCGGGGAGAGGAGCTCGACAAGGTCCTGGGCCTCGAGCTCGGGGCCGACGACTACATCACGAAGCCGTTCTCGATCCGCGAGTTTCGGAGTCGTGTCCGGGCGCTGTTGCGACGGGCCGCCGCGCCACATGTCGGACGCGACCGCGTCGAGGTGATCGAGCAGGGCGAACTCAGAATCGACCTTCCGCGCCGAACCGTCGAGGTGCGAGGAAAGAGCGTCCAGCTCACGTTCATCGAGTTCGAGATGCTGGTGCTCCTGGCTTCGAGCCCAGGTGTCGTGTTCTCGCGGCGCGAGCTGTTGGAGCGGCTGCGAGGAGGCGCGGACTATCGTGAGCCTCGGACGATCGACGTCCACATCCGGCATCTGCGCGAGAAGATCGAGAGCGATGCCAGCAACCCCGAGCTGATCCTGACCATCCGCGGCGCCGGGTACCGCTTCCGAGCGGAGTGAGGAACGCGCGCCTCCGGCTCGCGTTCGAGGGAGAAACCATGCTTCCCCCTCGTACCCCCTTCACACTCCTTCCCCCTCATGAGCCAAGGAGCGGCTCATGAGGATCCCCGGCGGGATCAGGGTCCGCCTCGCCCTCGGGCTTGTCGCGATTGTCGCCGGAGCCCTCGGAACCGCGTATCTCATCGTCGTCCCGTCGCTCGAGAAGCAGCTGGTCGACGCGCGGCTGGACGAGCTCGAGAAGCAGGCCGTGCCGCTGGCCGACGAGCTCCCCACGGATACGCTGTTGTGGAACGACAAGGTGGAGGAGTTCGCGGTGGCCGCGAACGCCCGCGTGGTGGCATTCAGCGTGCTCGAGGCCACCCCACCCGGGCTGGCCGTGGTCGCCGACTCTCGGCAAGGGGAGAGCTCGCGGGACGTCGCCCGGAACGAGACGGCTCTTCTCGCCGCCGAGACGGACGGCGTCGAGCGCGGCAGGGTCGTGGACGCCACCGGCGACTACGCCGAGGTGGCCGTCCCGCGCGACGAGGATGCCGTCGTCCTCTTTCGCGCATCGCTCGCCGACTCGCTCGCGACGGTCCGGCTCGTCGAGAGGCGGCTGCTCGTGGCCACTGCTTTCGCGCTCGTGCTGGCCCTCGTTCTCGGCCTCACCGCGGCGGGAATGTTCGCGTATCGCCTGCGCCGCCTGGAGGCGGCGGCGGAGCGAATCGCCGGCGGGAGCTTCGATGCGCCGATCGTCGATCGCGGAGACGACGAGATCGGGCAGCTGGCGGCGACGTTCGACCGGATGCGTGTCCAACTCGCGCAGCTCGACAATGCGCGGAAGGAGTTCGTGGCCAACGCCTCGCACGAGCTCCGCACGCCCCTGTTCTCCATTGGCGGATTTCTCGAGCTCCTGACGGAGGAGGATCTGGACGAGGAGACGCGCCAGGAGTTCCTGGCGACGATGCGAAGCCAGGTCGAGCGGCTGACGAAGCTCTCGACCGACCTCCTCGACCTCTCGCGGGTCGATGCGGGCCAGCTCAGGGTGGAGCGTGAGCCGGTCGACCTGTCGGCCGTGGTCCTGTCGCTGGCCCGCGAGCTCGAGCACGTCGCAATGGGCTCTGGGCATCTGCTCGAAACCGACCTCGAGGGAGATGCCTGGTGCACGGCGGACGAGGAGCGCGTGCTCCAGATCGGGCGAGCTCTCGTGGTGAACGCGCTCGTCCACACGCCGGCCGGCACGCGGGTCGCGGTGCGCGCCCGGCGGCGCGGTGGCCGAGCCGAGCTCCAGGTCGCCGACGACGGCCCGGGCGTTCCGACCCGACAGCGTGAGGCGGTGTTCGAGCGCTTCTACCGCGTCGAGGGCGGCAAGGCCTCGGGAAGCGGGCTTGGGCTCGCGATCGCCCGAGAGCTGGCGCGCCTGATGCACGGCGCGGTGCGGCTCGATTCGGACAGCGCGGGCGCGGTTGTCACCCTCGACCTTCCCGGCGCCGAGCACCCCGAGTCGGCAGTCGTGGGCGCTCGCCCGTTTTCACGTGAAAACGACTCCGACCACGGGTGAGGCGTCCCGTCGGTCTACGATCCAGGGTATGAGCGGGCTGTCGCACGTGGGCGAGACGGGCGAGGTGAAGATGGTCGATGTGGGCGAGAAGCCCGTGTCGAGACGCCGCGCGGTCGCGGCGGCGAGCGTGCACATGGCTCGCGGCACCGCCGAGACGATTCGGGCGCTTCCGAAAGGTGACGCGCTCGTAACCGCGCAGCTTGCCGGGATCATGGCCGCGAAGCGCACGGCGGAGCTCATTCCACTGTGCCATCCGCTTCCCGTCACGCATCTCGAGGTGCGGCTCGAGGTCGGCGCCTCGACGGTGGAGATCGAGGCCACCGCCGAGACCACCGCGCAGACCGGCGTCGAGATGGAGGCGCTGGTCGCGGCGACCGTGGCGGCCTTGACGGTGTACGACATGGCGAAAGCCGTCGACAAGGGGATGCGAATCGACGCGGTGCGTCTGGTCGAGAAGACGAAGGAGCCGATCTGAAGGCAGCGGTGCTCACCGTCTCCGACGGCGTGCACGCGGGCGAGCGCGACGACGCGAGTGGCGCCGTGCTGGAGGAGCTGCTCGAGAGCGACGGATTCGACGTCGTGCGGCGAGTCGTTCCGGACGATCCCGAGCGGATCTCGAGCGCCATAGCCGAGCTCGCGTCCGATGCGTTGCTCATACTGACAACGGGTGGAACAGGCTTCGCACCGCGTGACGTCACTCCCGAGGCCACCCGGACGGTGCTGGACCGCGAGGCGCCGGGCATCGCCGAGGCGATTCGGGCGGATGCGCGCACCCGGACGCCGCACGCGCTCCTGGCTCGCGGCACGGCGGGTCTTCGCGGGAAGACGCTGGTCGTGAATCTTCCGGGCTCACCTGGTGGCTGTCGCGACGGGTTCGCCGTGATCCAACCTGCGCTCCGCCACGGCCTGGAGCTGGCAGCCGGCGACACGGCCACTCCGCACCGGCAGACGTGACCGCCTCTGCCGTCGCCCTGCCTCGCCGCTTTGCGTCGCTCGTGCGGATCGAGCACACGGTGTTCGCGTTGCCGTTCGCATATGCGGGAGCGTTTCTCGCGACCGCCGACTGGCCGGGTTGGGTCGATCTCGTGTGGGTGACGGTTGCCATGATCGGCGCTCGTACCCTCGCGATGGCGTTGAACCGGCTGATCGACGCCGAGCTCGACGCGCGGAACCCGCGCACGGCGAATCGGGAGCTTCCGAGCGGAATGCTGACACGCTTCCAGGTGCTCGGCCTCTGCGCCGGCGCGCTCGCGGTGTTCCTGGTCGCCGCCGCCGAGCTCGACCCGGTGGTTCGCTGGCTGTGGCCGGTCCCCGTGGCGATGTTCGTCGTCTATCCCTACCTGAAGCGAGTCACCTGGCTTTGCCACCTCTGGCTCGGCGCCTGCCTGGGGCTGGCGCCCGTGGGCGCCTGGCTCGCCGTCTCGGGGTCGGCCCCGTGGGAGGCGTGGACGCTGGGCGCGGCCGTTCTCCTGTGGGTCGCCGGGTTCGATCTCTTCTACTCGCTCTTCGACCTCGAGCACGATCGCCGAGAGCGCCTGCGCTCGTGGGCGACACGGTTCGGGGAGCGCGGAGTGTTCTTCGGTGCGCGCTGGTTTCACGCCGGCACGGTGCTGCTGCTCGCACTCGCCGGGCTGGGGCTCGAGATCGGCGCCTGGTACTGGGCTGGAGTCGCCGCGGTCGCCATGCTGCTGACGTATGAGCATCGGCTGGTCAGCCCGGGGGACCTTCGTCGGCTGGACGCCGCGTTCTTCACCGTGAACGGCGTCATCAGCATCGTGTTCTTCGCGTTCGTCGCGCTGGACGCGCTCCTCGTGTGATTCGCACGGACCGTCTAGAGAAGCGCTACGGCGCCCGCCGCGTCCTGCGAGGGATCGACTTGGAGCTTCCCCGCGAGGGATTCCTCCTCGTGACAGGGCCGAACGGATCCGGGAAAACGACGCTTCTGCGCGTCCTCGCGGGTCTTGCCGCGCCGACTCGAGGAAAGGTCGAGGTCGACGTCCATCGTGGTCAGGTCGGCTTTCTCGCCCACGAGCCTCTCGTGTACCGGGAACTCACCGCGCTCGAGAATCTCGACCTCTTCGGCCGGCTCTACCGCGTCTCGGAGCGACGTGAGCGGATCGGAATGCTGCTCGAGCGCTTCGGCCTCTGGGATGCCCGTTCCGAGCGGGTCGCGGACTACTCGCGCGGCATGAGCCAGCGCCTCGCCTTGTGTCGCACGCTCCTCCACGATCCCGAGCTCCTCATTCTCGACGAGCCCTACGCCTCTTTGGACGAGAAAGGCGGAGCGCTGCTCGACCACGAGCTCGACGAGCTGGCCGGAGCTCACACGCTCGTCGTGTCGACGCACGATCCCGCGCGCGTCGAGCCGCTGGCGACCCAGCGGCTGGTGCTGGTGTGAGCTATCTGGCGGACGTCGCGGCGCTCACCCGCAAGGACCTGAGAGTGGAGCTTCGCGCCAAGGACACGCTTCCCGCGATGCTTCTCTTCGTCCTCTCGACGCTGGTCGTCTTCCACTTCGCGCTACCGGAGGGGACCGGCGAGGATGCGGCGTACGGGCTGCTTTGGGTCGCGATCGTCTTCACCGCGCTGCTCGGTCTCGCCCGAGCGTGGGTGCCGGAGCAGGAGCACGGCGTCTTCGACGGACTCGTTCTCGCGCCCTGCGACCGCAGCGCGATCTGGGTCGGAAAGTCCGTGGCCACGCTCGCGTTCCTGCTCGCCGCTCAGGTCGTGGCTCTGCCTGCGTTCGCCCTGTTCTTCGCCCCGCTCGACGGCGCCGCCCTCGTCGGGGTGTTGCTTGCCGACATCGGGATCTGCGCCGTCGGCTCGCTGCTGGCGGCGATGGCAGCCGCGGGTCGTGCCCGGGAGCTGCTGCTCCCGCTGCTTCTGCTCCCGCTCTCGATCCCGCTCATCGTCGGCGGCGTCGGCGCCGCAATCTCGACCGAGCCCGGACGCTACCTCGTGCTTTTGGCGCTGTACGACGGGATCTTCGCGGTACTCTCATGGGCGTCCTTCGAGTACGTCGTGACGGAGTCATGAGCAGCGCTTTCGCCCGGATCCAAGGCCTTCCCGCGCTCGCTGCGTTTGCCGCGGGAATGATGGGGCTCGCGCTCCTGCTCGCCTTCTTCATCGCGCCCGAGGACGGGGACCAGGGCATCTCGCAGCGGATCTTCTACATCCATGTGCCGATCGCCTTGACTGCGTACTTCTGCTTCGGTCTCGGCGCCTGGAAGGCGCTTCTCCTCCTCTGGCGAGGTGAGGAGCGGCATGACTTGGAGAGCTACGTCGCGATCCACCAAGGGACGATTTTCGGCACGCTGACGCTCATCACGGGCGCCATCTGGGCGAGGGCGTCATGGGGTGTGTGGTGGAGCTGGGACTCGAACCAGCTCGTCCTCTTCCTCACTCTCTTTCTCTTCTACTGCGCATATTTCATGCTGCGCTTCTCGCTTCCCGAGGGTCCGCGGCGAGCTCGATCGTCCGCGGTCT
>JACCTK010000246.1 GCA_013812465.1 Actinomycetota bacterium | reverse complement strand
CCCGAGAACCTGGCATCGCCAGGTGGGTGCCGTGCGGGGCGTCGGCAACGCCTATCCCCGACGCCGGCTCCCTTCACGTGTGTGTTGGTTCACGTTTGGACCGAGGCCACGCACAGGGTCGAGCGCGACCATCTTAGCCGGTCGCCTCGGTCGCGAACCGCCACTCGATCTCCGCAGTGCCCTCGAGGCCGAGCATGCGCGCGAGGGCCTGCGTCACCTCGAGCTGCCGGCCGGGCTGGACGAGCGCGTTGTCGACGATCTCGCTCAGGACGGCCTTCTCACCGTTTCGGAGCACGATCTTGGCGCCGCATGGGAGCACCGGGTGGGTCACGCCGAGAGCCGCCGCTGCCAGAACCTGGCCACACGTCGTTCGTTGGGCATCACCCGTCTTTCCGCGAGAGCCGGCGAAGGCGGTGTTCCAGCTCGCCGGCGCAGTCGCGCTCGCGAGCGTGGCAGCTCCGTCCTCCTGCGAGCGCCGCTCCAAAGCGGCCAGAGCGATCAAGCCCGCGAGCAGGGCGACGCCTGCGAGAACCAACAGGCGGTGAGTGAAGACATCGACCACGTCCGGAAGTGTTGCGGATCGAGTCGTCGGAGCGCGGCCCGAGCGCAGGCGCGCCACCATCACCGTCGCCTAACCACGCCCAACCACCCCCAGGGGATCCCCCAGATCCCTGTGGTCAGCGTAGCGAGGATTCAGTCACGAATGGTCGCCGTCTTCGCGCCGAGAGTGCTCCTTTTTCAGCGCCGTATGCCCCGGTGCGACGCTACGTCGGCTTGTCGAGAAGCCGGATCCCCAGCTCCGCGAGCACCACGGGCGGTACGGCCGACGGCGCGCCCGTCAGCGGATCGGACCCGCTCGACACCTTTGGGAACGCCGTAACCTCGCGGATGTTCGGCTCGCCCGCAAGCAGCGCCACAAATCGATCGAGACCGAGCGCGAATCCCCCGTGCGGCGGCGCGCCCATCTGCAGCGCTTCGAGGAACCACCCGAACTTCGCGTTCGCCTCCTCCTCGGTCATCCCCATCGCTCGGAATATCCGCTGTTGCACGTCTGAGCGATGAACCCTGATCGAGCCCGAGCCGAGCTCCCACCCGTTCCAGATCAGGTCGTAGTGCTGGCTCGAGGCGTTCGCAGGATCTGTCTCGATGAGCTCCTCGTGGCCCTCTAGCGCACCCGTAAATGGGTGATGCACGAACGTCCAGCGGCCGGTCTCCTCATCGAGCTGGAAGAGCGGGAAGTCGAGGATCCAGTGGAAGACCTCGAGGGTTTCGTCGACGAGGCCGAGCTCGCGGCCGAGATGCAGCCGGAGCGCGCCCAGCACGCGCTCGACGCCGGCGAGCTCGTCAGCCGCGAAAAGGACCGTCGAGCCGGGCTGCGCGGCGAACGCGTCGAGCTCGGCTTGGGAGAGAAACTTCGCGACCGGCGACCGCGCCGCACCGTCCTCGCCCCAGACGAGGTAGGCGAGCCCTCGCGCGCCCCACTCCTTCGCAAACGTCTCCAGCTTGGCGAGGTCGCCTCGTGAGAGCGCCCGCGGCACGACGAGAAAGCGCACCGCCGATGCCCCCGCGAAGACCCCGAACTCGGAACCGCGGGTAATCTCCGTCGCATCCTGGATCTCGAGCCCGAAGCGGAGATCCGGTTTGTCGGATCCGTAGCGCAGCATCGCGTCCGCGTACGACATCCGCGGGAACGGGCGCTCGGGCGGCTCCCGGCCGAGCGCCTCGAATGACGCTACGACGACTCGCTCCAACACCTCGAGAACGTCTTCGCGCGTGGGAAACGCGAGCTCGAGATCGAGTTGACGGAACTCGAACTGCCGGTCGGCTCGGAGATCCTCGTCCCGCCAGCAGGTGGCGATCTGGTAGTAGCGGTCGAACCCGCCGACCATCAGCGCCTGTTTGAAGAGCTGCGGCGACTGCGCGAGCGCGAAGAAGGCGCCAGGTTGCAGACGAACGGGGACGAGGAAGTCGCGCGCCCCCTCAGGGGTTCCGAGAGTGAGTCCAGGCGTCCAGATGTCGATGAACCCCTGCTCCTCCATCGACCGGCGGATCGCCCAGACGACGGTGGCGCCGAGGCGCAGGTTGCGCTGCATCCGCTCGGTGCGGAGGTCGAGCCAGCGGTAGCGCAGACGCAGGGTCTCGTCCACCCCGTCGTCGTCGAGCTGGAACGGGAGCGGCGTCGAGCGCGAGACGATCTCGAGCTCGTCGACCTGCAGCTCGATCTCACCGGTCGACATCTTCGAGTTCAGCGTCTCGGACGCACGCGCGACGACCTCTCCAGTGGCCCGCAGCACGAACTCGTTCCGAATCTCCTTCGCGAGCTCGGCGGCGGCGGGCGCGCGTTCGGGGTTGAGCACGAGCTGCATGAGCCCGGTCGGGTCGCGGAGGTCGATGAAAACGAGGCCGCCGTGGTCGCGCCGGCGGGAGACCCAGCCGGCGAGGGTCGTCGTCCGGCCCACGTCCCCCGTGCGAAGCTCGCCGCACATCGCGTCCCGCCAGCTCACGAGGTCAACCTGGCGAGGACGTCGTCGAGCGTGACCTCCTCGTCTTTCTGCCCGCGCCTGCGAAGCGTGGCGCCGTCGGCTCGAACCTGGACGACCGTCGTTGCTCCGACGCGCGCGGCCTGGGTCAGCTGGCCCTTCAGCGAGCGACCCGCGTAGTCCGTGTCGCTCGCGACACCCCGTGCCCTCAACTCGCCGAGCCACGTGGCGATGAGCTCGCGCGGCGCACCTTCGGCGGCGGCGAGGTAGACGTCTGTCTCCGAGGCGCCGGCCAGGACACCCGCTTGCGCGACTGCAAGCAGCAGACGCTCGATGCCGGCGCCGAAGCCGACCCCGGGCACCGCCGGCCCGCCGATCTCCTCGACCAGGCCGTCGTAGCGGCCGCCACCGGAGAGCGCGCTCTGCGCGCCCTCGTCGGGTCCGACGAACTCCCAGGTCGTTCGCGTGTAGTAGTCGAGTCCCCGCACGAGGGTGGGGACGAGCTCATACGAGACCTCGTACGCATCGAGATCTCGCCGGACGGCTTCGAAGTGCTCCCTGCAGGCCTCGCACAGCGACTCCCCGATCTTGGGCGCGTCCTCGAGTGCCTCCTGAACAGTCTTGGGCTTCGCATCGAAATTGTCGAAGACGCGGAGCGGGCTCGCCGCCGCCTTCTCGCGGGTGGGCACGTCGAGCCGCTCGAGATTCGCCGCGAGCCAGTCGTTCAGGCGCGCGAGATACGCGGGCCGGCATTCGCGACAGCCGATCGAGTTCAGCGCCAGCTCGAACTCACTCACGCCCAGTCTCGTGAGAAGCGCGTGGTACAACTGGATCACCTCGGCATCGACCGACGGATGGTCGGATCCGATGGCCTCGACCGAGAGCTGCCAGTGCTCGCGGTACCTCCCCTTCTGCGGTGTCGCGTATCGGTACATGGGGCCGACGGTGTACATCTTCACCGGCTGCGGCTCACGGTGCATGCCGTGGTCGACATACGCGCGGCAGATCGGAGCCGTGCCCTCGGGCCGCAGCGTGAGGGAGCGCCCGCCTCGATCCTCGAACGTGTACATCTCCTTCTGCACGACGTCCGAGCCCGCGCCGGAGGTGCGCTCGAAGAGCGCCGTGTCCTCGAAAACGGGCGTGACGATCGGCCGGTAGCCGTACAGATCGCACAGCCGCTCGGCCTCCGCGACGACGAGACGCCAGAGCGGCTGCTCTGCGGGAATCACATCATGCGTCCCGCGCGGTCGCTCGATCTTCGGCGGCGAGGTCAAACGGCTCGCTCCGCGCGCAACTCGGCCAAGAAGGGATTGCGCGCGAGCTCTTCCCCGAGCGTGGTCGCCGGACCGTGCCCCGGATACACAACCGTTTCGGACGGCAGCGTTTCGACGAGCGAGCGAATCGAGGCGGCGAGCGTGTCCCAGTCTCCTCCGGGGAGATCCGTTCGACCCACGGAGCCGGCGAAGAGGACGTCGCCCGAGAAGAGGCTGCCGTCCGCCTGGTATGCGAGGTGAGCCGGGGAATGCCCCGGAACCGAAAGAACGTCGAACGAGAGTCCGGCGACATCGACCGTCTCCCCGCCGCGGAGCAGTACGTCCGGCGTATACGGCCGCAGCACGATGCCGGACGGCGTGAACCGGTTTGGATCCTCGAGCAGAGACCGCTCGGACTCGGACATGTACACGGGCGCTCCCGTGCCTTCCGCGAGCTCGGCCACGCCGAGCAAATGATCCCAGTGCCCATGGGTCACCAGGATTCCGGCGCATCGGGCTCCCAGCCGGGCGAGCAACAGCTGCAGCTCGGCCGCGTCCCCGCTCGGATCGACGACGACGGCCTCGGAGGCAGCGGCCTCTCTGCGAACCACATAGCAGTTGGTGCCGAGCGGTCCGAGCGTGAGCTGTTCGACTTCCAGCGACATCGGGCGGGACGTCAGCTCTTGTCCGGCTCGCGCCGGGCTTCCCGCTTCTTGAACGACCGCCACATGACTCCATCCAGGAAGTAGCTGAACGGGATGAAGATGGCCACGATGAAGGCCGTCTGGATCAGCTGGTCGGCGAGGGCGAGATCGCTCGAGAGCAGCATGACCGTGACGAACATGATCGGGGCGAAGATGAGCCCCCGCTTGAGCGTGCGGCGCCACGACGGAGGCTGCGCCTCCCGGCCCGAGCGGGCGGGAGCGCTTCGTCGCGACTGCGATCCGGTCTTGCGAACGGGAACCTCCTCCGCGTCGAGCTCGTTCCCCTCGGCGTCCTCCCAGACGTACTCGTGCCGGTGCTCCTTCGCTCGGCGGCGACGCTGCTTGCGGGTCGGCATGCCGCGATTATGCCCGGCTGTTCGAGATGCTCGGACGGGAGTGACGCTCGGCCGGGCGCCGCGTGACCGCGTGGGCGACGCTCTCGCTCATGACGCCGGCGCTCTGCCAGACGGCGAGCATCCTGGAGATCCGACGCCGCGCCATGTCCGTCATCCGGCTCGCCACGAATCCCGGTCAGACCTTCTTGCGCCCAGTCTCGAAGATTCCAGTCGAGACACCGTAGAAGCGAGGCTTGCCTCGTCCCACGGACCGCCGACGAACGAGGGCGAGGCAAGCCTCGCCCATCGAGCCTTGGGGATGCTGCTAGACGACCCGGCCGGCTCGGAGCACCGTGTGCGCAACTGGGCCACCCAGGTGATACGCGAGGTGTCGCCAGTCGTCCGCGTCGACGAGCACGATGTCGGCGTCATAGCCCGGGGCGAGTCGCCCTTTTCGGTCGGCGCGTGCGAGCACGTGCGCTGCGTTCACGGTGCAAGCGGTGAGCGCCTGCTCCGGGCTCAACCCGAGCTGCGTGCAGGCAAGCGAGCAGATGAGCGGCAGGCTCTCGCAGAAAGCGCTGCCGGGATTGAAGTCGGTCGCGAGCGCAATAGCCGCGCCTGCTTCCGCGAGCGCGCGGCCTGGGGGCATCGGGCGTCCGAGAAAAAGCGCGCTCGCTGGCAGGAGAACGCCGACGACGTCGCTCGCGGCCAAGGCGGCGATCCCGTCAGGACCGGTGCTCTCCAAATGGTCCACGGAGCGCGCTCCGAGCTCGATTGCGAGCGGAATCGCTCCGGCCTCGCTGAACTGGTCTCCGTGCAGTCGGAGCTCAAGGCCGGCCCCTCGGCACGCCTCGAGGTAGCGACGTGAGTCCTCGACCCCGAACGCGCCGCGCTCGAGAAAGATGTCCGCTGCCTCGGCGATCCGCGCAGCGTCGGGCAACACCTCCGCGAGCAGGAAGTCGACGTAGGCAGCGGGGCCGGCGTCCGTGAACTCAGGCGGGACCGTGTGCGCGCCGAGCCACGTGGGAATGCCACCAGCCGCCCGGATGGCGCGAAGCTGCGCGAGCTCCGTCTCGCGATCGAGCCCGTATCCCGACTTCGCCTCGAACGTCGTCGTGCCGGCGCGAAGCATCCAGGAGACATGGCGCTCGAGCGCTCGTACGAGCCCAGCCTCACCCGCGTCCCGAGTCGCGCGGACTGTCGACAGGATTCCCCCGCTCGCGGCATGGAGCTCTTCGTAGCTCGCTCCGGAGGCGCGCAGCGCGAACTCTCCGACCCGGTCGCCCGCGAAGCACGCGTGCGTGTGGCAGTCCACGAGGCCGGGAATCGCCGAGAGCCCTCGTCCGTCGAGCTCCTCCAGGTCGTCGGCGAGCGGCGCGAGGTCTCGCATCGCGCCCACATCGATGATCCGCTCCTGGTCGCAGAGGACGTACGCGCCCTCGATCACCTTCACCGCGCCGAGCGCCGCTCCGCGCAAGGGGGCAGTCCGTCTCTCCGGTGTCGCGAGCTGCGCGAGGTCCCTGATCAGCAGCCGAGCGGGCGCCGGGTCCGCGCCGGGAGAGCTCACGCGCTCGAGTCGGACGCGGGAATCGACGGGAGATCCATCCCACCTCGTCGTGCGGCGTCCAGCGCCTCCTCGTACCCCGCATCGGCGTGACGCATCACCCCGGTTCCCGGGTCGGCGGTCAATACCCGCTCGAGCTTCTCGGCAGCCGCGTCGGTGCCGTCGGCGACGACGACCATCCCCGCGTGGATCGAGTTGCCGATGCCGACCCCGCCGCCATGATGGACGCTCACCCAAGTCGCTCCTGCCGCGACGTTCAGAAGCGCGTTCAAGATCGGCCAGTCGGCGATCGCATCGGAGCCGTCCCGCATGGCCTCCGTCTCACGGTAGGGGGATGCGACCGAGCCCGAGTCGAGATGATCGCGCCCGATCACAACGGGAGCGCTCACGCGACCCGAGCGGACGAGCTCGTTGATCGCGAGTCCGGCACGAGCACGGTCGCCGTAGCCGAGCCAGCAGATCCGCGCCGGGAGCCCCTGGAACGCGACGCGGCCGGGCGCGAGCTCGAGCCAGCGACGAAGAAGGACGTCGTCCGAAAAGAGCTCTCCGAGCTCGAAATCGATCGCCTCGATGTCCGCAGCGTCTCCCGAGAGCGCTGCCCACCGAAACGGTCCGACTCCGCGACAGAAGAGCGGCCGAATATAGGCCGGGACAAAGCCCGGGTATGTGAAAGCGTCCGCTACGCCGGCGTCATACGCCTCCCCACGGAGATTGTTGCCATAGTCGAAAACGTAGCAGCCCGTCCGGACGAGCTCGAGGAGACCCTCGACGTGTGCTGCGATCGATGCGCTCGCCCGCCGCAGGTATTCGTCCGGATCGCTTGCGCGAAGCTCCGCCGCCTCGCTCAGGTCGAGACCGGCTGGGACGTATCCATTCAGAGGATCGTGCGCGGCTGTCTGATCGGTCACGAGATCGAAGCGCTCACCTCGCCTGGCCAGCTCGGGCACGATCTCGGAGGCGTTTCCGAGCAAGCCGATGGAGACCGCCCGTCCGTCCGCGGCTGCTGCGCGCACGCGCTCGACCGCTTCTTCGAGCGAGTCGGACGCCTCGTCCAGATAGCGCGTCTCGAGCCGGCGCTCGATCCGCGAGGGGTCCACCTCGACGCACAGGATCGCGGCGCCTGCCATCGTCGCCGCCAGCGGCTGGGCGCCCCCCATCCCACCGAGCCCGGCCGTCAGGATCGTTCTCCCGGAGAGATCCGTGCTCCCGAAGTGCTTGTGCCCGGCGGCCGCGAACGTCTGGTAGGTCCCTTGCAGGATCCCCTGGGTGCCGATGTAGATCCAGCTTCCGGCGGTCATCTGCCCGAACATGGTCAGACCCTCGGACTCCAGTCGCCGAAACTCGTCCCACGTCGCCCAGCGCGGGACGATCAGCGAGTTTGCGATGAGAACCCGTGGCGCCCACTCCCCCGTCTTGAAGATGCCGACGGGTTTCCCGCTCTGGACGAGCAGCGTCTCGTCGTCGCCGAGGCGAAGGAGCGCTCTCACGATCGCCCTCAGCGCGTCGTGGTTACGAGCGGCCTTCCCCGTGCCCCCGTAGACCACGAGCTTCTCGGGATGCTCCGCGACCTCGGGATCGAGGTTGTTGAGCAGCATGCGGAGCGGCGCCTCGGTCTGCCACGAGCGCGCGTTCAGCATGGTTCCACGCGGAGCGCGGATCCGCGTCAGATCTCCTGCCAGGTCCTCGACGGTGGCGTCGACGGACGCGAGGTCGGTCATGCGATCTCCCCGATCGTCTCCTCGGCGGCCGCGACGACCGCCCTCGCTCGGATCGCAGCCGTCACCTGTTCGATATCCACCGTCAGCGACCGGTCTTCGATCAGCCTGGAGGAGAGGGAGCGCACGAAGTCGTGCACCGCTTGCACCCCGTCTCCCGGCTTGAGCGGCGCAAGGAACTCGACTGCCTGCGTGCCCGCGAGAAGCTCGACAGCAAGTGTCCGCTCGGCGTTGTCGAGGACGCGCAGAGCCTTCAAGCCGGCGGCGTTTCCCATCGACACGTGATCCTCTTGACCCGCGCTCGTCGGAATCGAGTCGACGCTCGCTGGATGGGCGAACACCTTGTTCTCGGAGACGAGCGCCGCGGCGACGTACTGCGGGATCATGAAGCCGGAGTTCAGGCCGCCCTCTTCGATCAAGAAAGGGGGAAGGCCGTCGGAGAGGCTCGGATTGACCATCCTCTCAGTGCGTCGCTCCGAGATGCTCGCAAGCTCCGCGACCGCCATCGCGAGCACATCGAGCGCGAAGGCAAGTGGCTGTCCGTGGAAGTTCCCCGCTGACACGATCTGGCCCTCCTCGACGAGGACAAGCGGATTGTCCGTCGCGGCGTTCAGCTCCACCGACACCGTCGCCTCGACATACTCGAGCAGGTCACGGCAGGCGCCGTGCACCTGCGGCGCGCAGCGGAGGGAATACGCGTCCTGCACCTTGTCGCACCAGCGATGCGACTCGCTGATCGCCGAGCCTTCAAGCAGCTGCAGGACATTGGCCGCCGACTCTTGCTGCCCTTTGAGCGGACGGGAGCGATGCACCGCTGGAGAGAAGCTCGTGGTCGATCCTCGAAGCGCCTCCAGCGAGAGCGCACAGGCGCAATCGGCGGTCGCGGCCAGTCGCCTCGCCCGCTCGACTCCGAGCGCGGCCATCGCCGCCATGAACTGCGTCCCGTTCACGAGGGAGAGCCCCTCCTTGCTGACGAGACGGATCGGCTCGAGCCCGACCCGGCGAAGCGCTGCTTTCCCGTCCAAGCGCTCGCCCTCGACAAGCGCCTCCCCCTCGCCCACGAGGGGGAGCGCGAGATGCGCGAGGGGAGCGAGATCTCCGCTGGCGCCCACCGATCCGCGAGCGGGTACCACCGGGAGGACGCCCCGATTCAAGCATTCGACCAGCAGCTCGACGGTTTCCACGCGGGCCCCCGAGTAGCCCTTGGCGAGGGCATTCGCCCGGAGCAGCATCGCCGCGCGGACGATGTCGTCGGGATAGGGCTCCCCCACCCCGCAGGCATGGCTCCGGAGCAAGCGAAGCTGGAGCTCGTCTGCCAGCTCCTCCGGGATGCGAGCGGTGACGAAGCGCCCGAACCCGGTGTTGACACCGTAGGTGTTCTCGCCTCGCATCGACTCGACGAGGTCTCGCGCGGCGCGCATCTGCGCCCTCGCTGCGTCCGCGATCTCGGCCTTCGCGCCGTGGACGGCGACGTCCCACACGTCTCCGAGCGTGAGGTCCTCTCCCGTCAGGACGAGCGACTGCGACACTGCGCGAGTCTAGATGTCCTACCCACAGACGTTGTGAACGCGACTGATCGGAGGCCGGCCTCCAAGCGAGCTGTGCGGTCTGCGGTGGTTGTAGTGCTCGAGCCAGTGTGGCAGGGCACGCGTCCGCTCACGGTGGGAGCGGTAGACGAGCCCGTACGCCCACTCTCTCGCCATCGTCTGGTGGAAGCGCTCGACCTTGCCGTTGGTGCGTGGACGG
>JACCTK010000343.1 GCA_013812465.1 Actinomycetota bacterium | reverse complement strand
ACGAGACGCCGCAGCCGGAGATCCTGCTCTCGGAGTCGATGATCCGCGACCAGCTCGGCGCGGTCGCGCAGCTCATCCTCGCGATCACGGGCGCGGCCGTCGTGTTCGCCGCCTGGGCGGAGAAGCGCAGGGGCCACGACGCCGAGTACTACGCGCTGCTCGCGGCTGCGGGCGCCGGGATGATGTTCTTCGTCCAGGCGGAGAACCTGATGACGCTCTTCCTCGGGCTCGAGTGGTTCTCGCTCTGCCTGTACATCCTCGTCGCGATCGACACCGACCGAACGACCTCGCTGGAGGCTGGGCTCAAGTACGTGATCGTCGGAGGGTTCGGCTCGGCGGTGCTGCTCTTCGGCTCCGCGCTCGTCTTCGGAGCGACCGAAGAGCTCGGGTTCTCGCAGATCGCAGAAGCGGCAGCGGGCGACGAAGCCTTCCTCGTCGCAGGTCTCGCGATGATCATCGCGGGACTCGCCTTCAAGGTCTCGGCAGCGCCCTTCCACATGTGGACGCCAGACGTGTACCAGGGCGCGCCCACCTCGGTCACGGCGTTCATGTCCGCGGCGACCAAGACCGCCGCGCTCGTCGTCACCCTGCGCGTGCTCGTCACCGCCTTCCCGGACGAGAGCGAGATCTGGACGATCGCGGTCGCCGTGATCGCATGCGTCTCGCTCGCGTGGGGGAACCTCGCGGCGCTGGCGCAGCGAGACGTGAAGCGGATCCTCGCGTTCTCGTCGGTGTCGCACGCCGGGTTCATGCTGATCGCGGTCGCGGCGGCGAGCGAGCGGGGCGCCGAGGCGCTTCTCTACTACCTCGTTCCCTACTCGGCGATGTCGGTCGGCGCGTTCGCGGTCGTCGCCGCTCGGGAGCGCGAGCTGAACGCGCCGGTCACCCTCGAAGGGCTCGCCGGGATCGGGTGGGAGCGGCCCTTCTACGGCGCGGCGCTCTGGATCTTCATGCTCGGCATGGCCGGCTTCCCGCTCACCGGCGGCTTCTTCGGGAAGCTCTTCGTGTTCTCGGCCGCCTACGAGGCGGGCGACTGGTGGCTCGTGCTGGTGGGCGTGGGAGCTACCGCGCTGTCGCTCGCCTACTACCTGAACATCGTCCGCTGGCTGTACATGCGCTCGGGCGCGGAGCTTCGTCTCGCTCCCGCAGGCGGGTCACCGTCGCGTGAGCTCGGGCTCGCGGTGGCGGTGGCGGCTGCGCTGATCGTCACCATAGGCTCGTTCTTCGCCGCACAGCCGATTCTCGATCTGGCTTCCGACGCGGTTGCCTCGCTTTCCTTCTGAGCTCACGGCTGTCATTTGAGTCGAGCGGCGGTTCGGCGCATGATTCCGCCCTGCGAACCGATCTCCCTGCGGGCACCGTCACCTTCCTCTTCACGGATTTCGACGAGACGCTGTCGTGAGGTTCGAGCAGTTGAATCCCAACCCGCGAGCAGCGCCAGAAGCACGACAGAGAGCCGGCCGCGAACGTTCATCAGCTTGCCGAGGTGGTGTCCGCGTCGCGCGCTGACCTGGACTATCGCGTGTGTCTCACTACGGCACAGGCGTCCTGCGCGCAAGCAAGGCTCGCCATCTGTCACGGCGGGCGGGCGCTCAGCTGCTCTAGATTTCGCGGCATGGCCACCGCACTCACCTGGCTCGGCCACTCCGCGTTCCGCGTCGACTCCCCGAGCGACAAGCGCATCTATATCGACCCGTTCCTCGAGAACCCCAGGTGCCCCGAATCCGAACGGGAGCCGGAGCGCTGCGACTTGATCCTGCTCACGCATGGCCACTGCGACCATGTGGGCGATGCGGTCGAGATCCACGAACGCTTCAACTGCCCTGTCGTTGCGCATACCGAACTCCGAAAGTGGCTTTCCGCGCAGGGCGTGGCGGAGACACAAGGGCACGACCCCAACAAGGGCGGCACCGTCGAGGTCGACGGCGTGAAGATCACGCTCACCGACGCGAACCACTCGTCGAGCGAGTCTCAGGCCGACGGGACATCGTTGTACCTAGGCGAGCCAGCGGGCATCGTCCTCCAGCTCGAAGACGGGTTCAAGATCTGCTTCTCCGGCGACACCAACGCCTTCGGGGACATGTCCTTGATCGGGCGGATCTACTCTCCCGACGTCGCGGTCCTTCCGATCGGCGACCACTACACGATGGGCGCGCGGGAGGCGGCGGTCGCGATCGAGCTCCTCGGCGTCGTTCGCTGCGTCCCTTGCCACTATGGGACGTTCCCGCTTCTCACCGGCACACCGGACGAGCTTCGCAAGCTCGTGCCGGAGGGAGTCGAGATCCTCTCGCCGGAGCCCGGAGAGACTCTCAGCCTCTGATGCGCGAGCGCTGGTTCGGCTCGAGCGGGCGCAGGGTGCCGGAGGTCGTTCTCGAAGGCACATTCGATCTCGAGGGAGCTCTGGTCCTCGACGACGTCTCCGATGTCGAGTCGATCCGCTCGGCGCACCTCCGGGGGACACCGGTGGTCGTCCGAGCGAGGACAGCCGAGGAGGTCGTGGGAGCGCTCTCGCGCGGCGAGGTGGCGTGCGTGCTCGTCTCCGACGAGGCGCTCCTCGAGCTCGACCTCGCGGGGCTGACGTACGGCTCGTAGTTGAGAATCACGGACCTGGAAGTCGATGGGTACGAGCGCGTCGCCCGCGCCGAGGACGCGGCGAGCGGGCTTCGCGCCTACATCAGCGCGCACTCGACCCGGCTCGGCCCGTCTCTCGGCGGTATGCGCCTGTGGCCGTACGCACGGACGACGCGGCGCTCGAGGACGTCCTTCGGCTCTCCCGCGCGATGACCTACAAGTCTGCGGTCGCGGGCACGGGTCTCGGCGGTGGCAAGGCGGTGATCGTCGCTGACCCGAAGGACAAGTCCGAGGCGCTCTTCGAGGCGATGGGACGCTTTGTCGACGATTTCGACGGCGCCTACATCACCGCGGAGGACGTCAACGTCGGCATTCCGGATCTTCGGGCGGTGCGCCGCAGCACCTCGCACGTCACCGGGCTGAGCGTTGAGGAAGGGGGTGGAGGGAATCCGCGCGCCGCCACCGCTCTCGGCTGTTTCCTCGGAGTCGGCGCAGCCTTGCTCGAGGCCACCGGGAGCGCTGAGCTGGCGGGTAGGACGGTGGCCGTGCAAGGACTCGGAAGCGTTGGGTACGGACTCGCCGAGCATCTCCGGCGCGCAGGGGCAAGTCTCGTGGTCGCAGATGTGAACCCGGAGCGCCTCGCTGGCGCGACCGCCGAGCTCGGAGCGGAGATCGTCTCGCCCGAAGACGTGTACGACGTCGAGTGCGACATCCTCGCGCCGTGTGCGCTCGG
>JACCTK010000195.1 GCA_013812465.1 Actinomycetota bacterium | reverse complement strand
CGGATCGCCTCCGGCTTTCGCAACCATGGCCAACGCTCGGGGAAGAGCGACATCGAAGGACGCCGGTCGCAGAGAACGACGACGCGTGGCGCCTCCTCGGCGAAGTGCTCGCGGACGACGAACTCGTCGCTTCCCCGGGCGAGCGAGAGCCGGGCCGAGGCGTTCCAGTCGATTCGGTCGACGTCGTCGCCCGGCTGGTACGGCCGGGAGCCCGCGACATCGGAGCCGACGCCGCGCCGTGCGCTGTGGAGACCCCCAAAGGGGAGTCCAAGCACCCGCCGGCGCGGGACGAGCGGGAAGGTGACGCCGCTCACCTACGAAGCGGCGGACGCCTCGAGCTCGAGACCGACGCCCGGCGGAGGAGCAAGGCCGAGGCACTGCTCCCGGAACTCGACTGCCGCCGCCTCCCAGCCGATCTCGCGCGCGCCGGCGACGAAGCTCGGCGTGAACACGATCCGGTGCATGACAACCGGGAGGAAGAGCCGCTCGATGTCGGCCGGAGTCACGTACTCGCGCCCGGAGAGGAGCGCCCATGCCCTCCCGGCACGTTCGAGAGCGAGACTTCCCCGCACCGACGCTCCGATCGCGACGCCCTCCGACTCGCGCGTCGCGCGCACGAGCCGGATTGCCCAGCGCCGGAGCAGCGGGTCGATGTAGACGCCTTGCACGGCTGCGCGAATCTCGCTGACCTCGTCCAGGCGCACGACCGGACGCAGGCGCTCGAGCGGGTGCACGCGCAGCTGCTCCTCGACGATCCGAAGCTCGTCTTCCTCACCCGGGTAGCCGAGTGCTGTGCGCAGGAAGAAGCGGTCGAGCTGCGCCTCCGGGAGCGGAAACGTGCCCTCCTGCTCGATCGGGTTCTCGGTCGCGAGGACGAGGAAGGGATCGGGAAGCACGCGGGTAACGCCGTCGGTCGTGACCTGCTGTTCCGCCATTGCCTCGAGCAGCGCCGACTGCGTCTTCGGCATCGCGCGGTTGATCTCGTCGACCAAGACGACATTGGCGAACACAGGGCCGGGTCGGAACTCGAAGTCGCGCTCCTTCTGGTTGAAGACCGAAAGGCCGGTGACATCCGTCGGCTGGAGGTCGGGCGTGCACTGGACGCGCGTGTTCGTTGCCCCTTCCACGCTCCCGGCGATGGCCCGGGCGAGCACCGTCTTCGCCGTTCCTGGGACGTCCTCGAGCAGCACGTGGCCGCCGCAGACGAGAGCTGAGAGGACAAGTCGAATCTCGTCCGTCTTTCCGTGAACGACGCGCTCGCTGTTGGCAAGCAGGCGACCGCCGAGCTCGATCGCGCGCTCCGGGCTCGGAGCGTCGGTCAAGTCCGCACCGAGTTGCTCACGCCCGCGAGAAAGCATGGAGCAGCCAGCGAACGTGGGAACACGGCTCGAATCAAGGTGCCCTTAGGGACCGGCAGTGTGAACATCGCTCGCACACCGATGCCGTAATCGTCGGTCAGCACCACTGACTTGACGGCGGACCACGACCCAAGGCGATTGTCGAAACGCTGGATGATGGCGCGCTTGCGCCAGAACGGTCCCCCGACGCTGACCTCGAATCTCCGCGCTGACCGCCGTCGGATGGTCACGAAGGCCTGCACCCGCACCGTCACTTCGGCGCTCGTCTCGTCTCGCCAGACCGCGCGAAGCGTGGTCAGCTTACTCGGATATACGTAGTTCCACCAGCCGCCGTCCGCCTCCGTCACCGCGCCGCCAATCACTCGGAAGAAGCGAAGGCCGCACGTCTTCCCTTGGATCGTCACGGCCTCGCCCGCGCGAGCGCCTTCAGCGATCCCCGATACCCTCACCCGCGTCGTGCCGGCGCGTGCCCCGATGACTGTCGGCTGAACACGCAGCGTCACCCGCTCGGCGGCAACCACGAGTCGACTCAGCTGAGCCTGCGCAGCAGCGACGGCCGCTGGCGATGGCTTCCCCTGGCCGAAGTACACGCGGGCATCGATGTTGTAGCCACCCACCGCGGCGCGAAGTCGGTATCGGCCGAGATCACCGAGTGCCCCATTACTAGCCGCCATTCGCTCTGCGTCCTTGATCTGCAGCGGTAGGTCGCGCGCCTCGAAGCGGGCGTCCTGCTCCGGATCGCCGCGCAGCCTGAACGTTGCGAAGATGAGAACGCCGCGCGTAGGTAGCGAAGCGAGCGTTGCGTGCGGCCCACCGAGATCGTCTCCTGCCCCGAGCTGGACGTTCGCCGCGACCGCCGTCGCGACGCCAGTCTGGTCCAGCGTTCCTGTCTGCAACACGTTCCACCCCGGTACGGGCCGGAAGCCGAAGCCGACGAAGTTCACCTGGGCGCTCCCGCTGGGGGTGAGCGAGCTCGCCAGGCCGAAGCCGAGCGCGCTCCCGACCAGGAGCGCACACGCTGCCCCGCCCACCGCCCAACGAAGACGGAGCCGCCTCCCATTCGAGCGCATCGTCCGTGTCGGGGCAGCCTCAACGACGTTCGCTTCGGCTCGCGCGCGCCGCCCGATCGTCTCTAGCTCGTCTTGGGAGGGCGCTGGAATCTCGCGCCAGAGGCGCGCGAGCAGGTGCTCGGTTCTCCGTTCGTCCATGCCGCTTCGTCTCCACCTCATGACAGCAACTCCTCGAGCGCCCTGCGTGCACGAGCGCCCCTCGATTTGACAGTGCCAAGGCGAATGCCGAGCGCCTCCGCAACCTCCTCCTCGGTGAGCCCGAGCCGGTAGCGGAGGACGAGCACCTCGCGAAGGTGTTGCGGGAGGCTGCCGAGCGCCTCTCGGTTCTCGAGCAGACTCTCGTCGTCGTATGCAAGCGCATCGAGTCCGTGCTCGTCTCCTCGAAGCCGGGTGCCCGCGATTGCCGTAGCCTTGCGCGCCGCGATCGAGACGAGCCACGGCCAGAACTTCTCCGGCTGCCTGAGGTCGCGTATTCCCTGCCAGGCAGCCGTCATCGTCTCCTGGAGGGCGTCACGAGCGTCGCTCTCGTTGCGTAGCCGCACCAGGAGATAGCGGTAGACGTCGGGCCCGCGGGTCACGACGAGCCTGTCGAACGCCGCGGAGCTCCCGAGCTGGGCGCGGCGAACGAGCTCGACTTCATCGAGCTCGTGGCGACCTGGTCGTTCCACGCCGTCCGCGGCTAAGGGGGCGAAATCGGGCATCACTCAATAGTGCGCCGTTTGACCCGCAAAAGTTCCCGGCAACGCCGAAGCGCCGCCGGATGAAGCCGTTGCCGAGTGCGGTTTTCGCCTTATTCGCGGCTCATCGACCAGACGAGATCACGTC
>JACCTK010000186.1 GCA_013812465.1 Actinomycetota bacterium | reverse complement strand
ACCGAGACGCAGCGCCGGGTTCAATTCCATCGCGCAGTGGGAAACTTCGTCCGCTATCTCGACCCCCGGTTCACCGGCGCCGACTACCTTCGGCGCCGCGCGGCCGGACAGCTTCCGGTCCTCGCTCGTCCCTTAAGCCGGATGAGGTCGCTGCCGTCTCCGGTCGTGCGACGACTCGTTCGGTTCTTCCTCGCGCTCGAGCGCGCGACGCCGCGAAGTGCTCACGTCGACGCCTTCGTGCGGGAGCGCGCTCCGGATCTCCTCGTCGTCTCGCCGTGCGTGCGATTTCGCGGCAGCGATCCCGACCTGATCGCGTCGGCGCGCGCGGCCCTCATCCCGACGGTGGCGGCCATTGCGAGTTGGGATCATCTCACGACGAAAGGGCTCCTCCGCGGCTCGCCCGACCGAGTCGTCGTCTGGAACGAGGCTCAAGCCGTGGAAGCGGAACAGCTTCACCTGGTCGAAATAGATCGTGTCGCCGTCACCGGCGCGCAACCGTTCGACAAGTGGTTTGCACGTGAGCCGGGCCGCACCGGCTCGGAGTTCGCCGACCGCGTCGGCCTGCCCAGTGGGCAGCCGTACGTGCTCTTCGTCGGTTCGACGGCATCGATCTCCGCACCGCACGCCGAGCAGGAGTTCGTCCGGACGTGGATTCGGGCCTTGCGCACGAGCGGCGAACCCCTCTTGCACGACTTGAGCGTGCTCGTGCGTCCGCATCCCTACAACAGCCTGCACTGGGACGACGCTGATCTCTCCGAGTTCGGCGAAGTTGCGATCTGGCCGCGGGACGGGGCGAACCCGGTGAACGAAGGTGACCGCACGGAGTACTTCGACTCGATCTACCACTCGGCCGCGGTCGTCGGAATAAACACGAGCGCGATGGTCGAGGCAGCGATCATCGGCCGCCCTGTACTGACACTCACGGGGGGCGAGTTTGCCGAGACCCAAACCGGCACCGTTCACTTCCGGCATCTGCTACCGGAGAACGGCGGTTTCCTGCGGAGCGCTGGCGCGCTCGACCAGCACCTTGCTCAGCTGGCGGAGGTGCTCGAATCGCCCGACCGGGTGCATGAGGAGCTCGAGACGTTCGTCGCGTCGTTCATCAGGCCGCACGGACTGAACACGCCTGCGACTCAGATCTTCGCCGACGTCGTCGAGGCCGTCGCGCGGGCCGGCGTCCAGCCTGCCGCTCCGCGAGCGTTTTGGGCGGCCCCGATGATTTGGATTGTCGACCTCCTCGCAAGGATCGACTCATTTTTCGTACCCGAACTCGTTGCCAAGCGCTTGCGGAATCGCGGCCAGGTGGATCATCGTCGGCTCGCTCGTCTGGGCCGCTTCCTCATGACCCAAGCTGCCAGTCGTTCTCGGCGCCAGGCTACGACCCGCCGCCTACGTCTGGTGAGAACCACCAAGAGTGCACACCGCTGGCTCAAACGAACCGGCGGGTTGTGGGAGTCGTGGCTCAACGGTGCCGCCGACCGCGTCGAGTCCTCGGCGCTCGAGGAGCCATCGGTCGACCACGAGACGTACGGTCGTGCGTACCTCCGGCAACTCGAGCGCGCCGAGACGAAGAGAAACCGGCGCGCTTGAGCACCGACTTCGCCCCGCTCATCGCCCTCGGAATGCCGCTCTACAACAGCAGTCGCTACCTCGACGAAAGCCTCGAGGCGCTGCACGCTCAGACGCATGAGAGGTTCGTTCTCGTGCTGACCGACGACGGCTCGACGGATGGAACGCCGGCAATCGCGCAGCGCTGGTGCACCCGAGATGAGCGGTTCATGTTCGCCTCGAACTCTCGGCGTCTCGGTCTCGTGGGTAACTGGCGTCGTGTGTTCGAGCGCGCGCTCGTGCTCAACCCCGAGACTCGATATTTCGCCTGGGTCGGCGATCACGACCTGTGTCAGCCCCGCTGGCTCGAGCTCCTCGTCGCCGCCCTCCAGGCCAGGCCAGCGGCAGTGCTCGCCTACCCTCGATCGGCGGCGATCTCCGAGACGGGCGAGCCTCTACGCTTTCGGCCGCGAGAGTTCGCGAGTGACGGTCTCGGCGATCGCAGCGACCGGCTGCGGGCGACGATCACCGGGGCGTCGGCCGGCTGGGCGGTTTACGGGCTCTTTCGAACCGAGGCTCTCCGCAGCTGCGGAGTTCTGCGGGCCGTCATCCTCCCGGATCGCCTGCTCCTCGCGGAGATCTCCCTCTACGGTCAGGTGCACCAGGTCCCGGACGTTCTGTGGCACCGGCGATTCCGACCAGGCGAGACCTCGACGCTCGCACGGCAGCGAGAAACATTGTTCCCGGACGGAGCGCCGTGGCACAGCCATCTTCCGTGGCCGGTCGCACACGCGAACGCACTCGTCTCCTCGCTGGTGATCGCAGGCGCCGGTCGCCCGGCTATCGGACGCGCCCGGGGATTGCAGTTCGCGTCTCGATATCTCGCCTGGGGCTCCGTCCACGACTCTCGTGACGACGGCTTCCTCCGCAGTTGGCGGATTACTCGCAAGAGATGGATGAAGCGCAGCAAGGGATGGCGCAGGTACCGAAAGACGCTGCAAGGGCGCTTGCGCCAGATTCGCGCATATCCTCGGCTTCGGCTGGCAGCGAATCTCTTCAGCGCTCGCGGCCGGAGGCGATTGCACAAGCAATGGCGCTCCAGCCCCGTGCGCTCGGTACTCCGGCGTGCCGCGCTGGCTCTGGGCGCACGAACCGTGAAGCGGGCGGCCCGTCGTTGGCTCCGCCGTGGCGGAGGTAGCGTTATCGAGCGCTAACGCTTCCGGCCGGTCGTCCTCGCCGGATGATCGCCGCACGCAACACCGTGAGCGAACGAAGCGTGTCGAATTCCGCCCGAGTCGCAGTTTCGACTTCTCCTCTTCCCAGAGCAGCACCTCGTCGTCGCGATAGGGCTAGATGGACTAACCACACACCTTCGAGACGGCTGATCGCGTCCGGGCCTCCCGCGAGCCTTGTGGTCGACCAAGACCCAGCTCGCGAAGGAGGCCCAGATG
>JACCTK010000167.1 GCA_013812465.1 Actinomycetota bacterium | reverse complement strand
AGGCGGTCATCGAGGACGATGCCGCCGCCCACGCCGGTGCCCAGGGTGAACAGGACGAGGTTCGAGGCGCCCCGCCCCGCGCCGAGCTTCCATTCAGCGAGCGCGGCGGCGTTCGCGTCGTTCTCTACCCCGACCGGAAGCCCAAAACGCTCGCGCGCATGCCCCGAGAGATCGAAGTCGTCGAACGGCAGGTTGGTGGTCCGAAGGACACGTCCCGTGCGGCGATCGAGGGTCGACGGAATGCCGAAGCCGATCGCCCCCACACCATCCCCGAGAACCGCCTCGACGGCGCTGTCGAGCTCGCGCAGCACGTCTTCCTCGGAGCTCCCAGGACTCTCCACCTCGTGCCGTTTATGCACGACGCCCTCACGGTCGACGACCCCAGACCGGATCTTCGTTCCGCCAACGTCGACTCCGATGACGAGAGGAGGGGCCACGGCCGCGGGCTACCATAGCGCCCCGAATGGCCGAGGGAGACAAGCCCTATCGGCGGTACCGCGGTGGCCGCGTCAAGGGCAGAGTCCCTCTCGACAAGGGCCGACGAGCGGCCGCCGAGCCCGAGCGTGAGCCGGAGGCACCCCGCCGCCGGCGCTGGGGTCTCTGGATCGTTCTCGGGATCGTCGCACTGCTCGCGCTCGGCATCGTGTGGGGAGTGCTTGGGTACCTGTCTTTCGGGAGCGGGATCGACGAGGCGAACGAGCGCCTCCCTCGCCGCGCGAACTCTCGCTTGGCCGAGCACGACGGGTCGCTCCTCTCCGACCCGGCGACGATCCTCGTCATCGGGACCGACGGCGGCAAGGCGCCCGGACGCCAGGACGCGCGGCGTTCGGACTCGCTGCTGCTCCTGCGCACGGACCCCGGCAAGCACCTGCTGTCGTATCTCTCGATCCCGAGAGATCTGCGCGTCGACATCCCGGGCTACGGCTCCGGGAAGATCAACGCCGCAAACCAGCTCGGCGGGCCGGCGCTCACCCTCGCGACCGTCCGCGGGCTGACCGGGCTCTCGATCCACCACGTCGTCGTCTTCGACTTCGACGGCTTCCGCGAGCTGATAGACGCGCTCGGCGGCGTCGATGTCAACGTGCCGAAGCCGATTCTCTCGAACAAGTTCGACTGCCCGTACAAGCCCGCGCGCTGCCGCGAATGGGAGGGCTGGCGCTTCGCGAAGGGAACGCAGCACCTGGACGGCAGGAGGGCGCTCGTCTACGCCCGCATTCGCACGAACCAGCAGAACGCGGCGGACAACGACCTCACGCGCGGCAGCCGCCAGCAAGCGGTCGCAGATGCGGTCGGCGGCAAGATCGCCAGTGTGGGGACGTTCGTCCGGCTCCCGTTCATTGGCGACTCGCTCGCCGCGCCGCTCGTCACCGATCTGTCGGCCTGGGAGATCGCCCAGCTCGGCTGGGCTCGCTTCCGCGCGGACTCGAGCCGTTCGCTCCACTGCCGGCTCGGCGGAGATGCGTCGTTTTCGGGCGGCGAGTCGGTGCTGCTCGGATCCGAGGACAACGCCGCCGTCATCTCGATGTTCCTGCGCCGCACGGCGCCCTTGCCGCCACCCAAGGGCTCGCCCTACGCCGCCGGCTGCACCCGGCGTTAGCCGGTTAGTCGCCCGGAGGCGGCGCGGTCTTCTTCTCGCCCGTGGCGGCCTTGTCTGCTGGCTTGTCCTTGTCCTTCGGCTTGTCGGAGCCGGCGTCCCCGTCGCTGTCTTTCCGCGAGCCGCGGCCGTAGTCGGTCGAGTAGAAGCCCGAGCCCTTGAAGTGCACTGCGACCGGAAAGAGGATCTTCTCCACGGGACCTTCGCCGCAGGTCTCGCAGAGCTCGACGGGCGCGTCAGCCATCTTCTGGAAGACCTCGAAGGTGTGCCCGTTCGGGCAACGGTACTCGTAGATCGGCATTGCAGAAAGGCTAGATGCTTGGTCGGAGATTGGCGCGCAGCTGGGGGCGGTCACGACCAAGCCGGGCGACGCACTCACTCATCGTGCAGGCTGGTAAGCCTGGACGATGAGGGAGGGTGGCGATCCGGCGCCGTGTCGTGGCCGTCATCCGGCCCGGCGTGAATCTCCGATCAAGCATCTCGGCGCTCGTCCTGGACCGCGGACTTCTCGCGCTCACCTTCGATGAGCTCGAGGTAGCAGGGCGCGCTCTCGAAGGCGGCGAGCCCGCGAGGGCGGCCGCGTCGCCGCTGAATGCGGCGCCGGCGCGAGCCGGCTGCAAGCGCGGCCGAGGCGCCCACCACGCTGCCCAGAACGAAGGTGCGGAACCATCCGCGTCGCTCGACGCCATCCATGAGCAAATCTTACGATTCGCGCG
>JACCTK010000150.1 GCA_013812465.1 Actinomycetota bacterium | reverse complement strand
GAAATCGGCGATCATCCGCGGGTCGCCTGCTGACGCCGGTTTCCCTTGGTGCCCGTGAGCCTGTGTTTAGTTTGGCGTGGGAGCCTCGCCGGCACCCCGGACTGTTGCCGTAGAGCACGACCATCAGACTCGTCAGTTTCCGAGGCTCCCCAGGCGACGATCGTGTCGTCGAGCGGGAAGGGAGCAGCGAGATGGAGACGGTGATCGAGCGTCCGGCGGCGCTGGACGTGCACAAGGAGCAGGTGACGGCGTGTGTGCGCGTCCCCGGCAGGCGCGGGCGCGAGCAGCACGTCGCCGAGTTCAAGACGACGGTGCAGGGCTTGCTGGCGCTGCGCGATTGGCTGAAAGCGACGGCGCCACCCAGGTCGCGGAAGCGAGCGGTGTGTACTGGAAGCCTCCTTGGGCGATCCTCGAGGACGAGTTCGAGTGTCTGCTCTGTAACGCCCGCCACGTCAAGCAGGTGCCGGGCCGCAAGACCGACGTCTCCGACGCGGCCTGGCTCTGCCAGCTCTTGGAGGCTGGCCTGTTGCGGGCGAGCTTCGTGCCGCCGAAGCCGATCCGCACACTGCGCAACCTGACCCGCTATCGCAAAGCGCAGAGCGGCGAGCGGCAGCGGGAGGCGAACCGGCTGCACAAGATCTTGGAGGACACCGGGATCAAGCTCGACTGCGTCGCCTCGGACATCCTCGGCGCCTCGGGGCGGGCGATGCTCGACGCGCTCGTCACCGGCACCACCGATCCGGCCGTGCTCGCCGACCTCGCCAAGGGCAAGCTGCGCCAGAAGCTGCCGGCGCTCAGGGAGGCATTGGAGGGCCGCTTCGACCACGAGCACGGGATCGTCGTCGGCGCGATCCTCGCCCACATCGACTTCCTCGACGAGCAGATCAGCCTGCTCTCGGAGGCGATCGAGGAGCAGATCCGCCCTTTCGCGGCGGCGGTTGAGCTGCTCTGCACGATCCCCGGCGTGCAAGCGGCGCACCGCCGAGGTGATCGTCGCTGAGGTCGGCGACGACATGTCGGTCTTCCCGAGCGCCGGGCAGCTCGCCTCCTGGGCCGGACTGTGCCCCGGCAACGATCCGCCGGCAAGCGCCGCTCCGGACGCACCCGCAAAGGGTCGAGGTGGCTCGGGATCGCGCTCACCGAGGCCGCCCAGGCAAACACCCGCAGCCGCGATACCTACCTCTCTGCGCAGTACCGGCGCCTCAAGCCGCGCCGCGGGCACAAGAGAGCAATCGGGGCCGTCCGGCACTCGATCATCGTCGCCTGCTGGCACATGCTCAGCACCGGCGAGATCTACCGCGACGCCGGAGGCGACTACTTCACCCGGCTCGATCCCGACAAGCAGGCCCGACGCCTCGTCGCGCAACTCGAGCGGCTCGGGCACGTCGTCAGGCTGCAGGAGGCAGCCGCTTGACCCCCAGGTGATTTCCCATCAGGGTAGAGCGCCGATGGCCCTGCTCTCGGTTCGGGACGTCACGCTGCGCTTCGGGGGGATCGTCGCCCTCGACGGCGTGTCGTTCGACGTCCAGGAAGGACACATCTCGGGTCTGATCGGCCCGAACGGCGCCGGGAAGACCACTGCTTTCAACGTCATCACCCGCCTCTACAGGCCCGACTCGGGCGCGGTCGAGCTCGACGGCGAGTCGATCCTCAGATCTCCCGCGCACAAGATCGTCCAGAAAGGCATCGCGCGCACCTTTCAGAACATCCAGCTCTTCCGGACGATGTCCGTCCTCGAGAACGTCCTCGTCGGCGCGCACGGGCGCGGACGGAAGACAGGAGAGACCGAGGCGCTCGAGGTGCTCGACGTCGTCGGGTTGAGGGAGCGCGCGCACTTTCCGGCCGCGGCGCTCCCGTACGGAACGCAGAAGCGGGTCGAGCTGGCGCGCGCGCTCGTCGCGAAGCCGCGATTGCTTCTGCTCGACGAGCCGGCGGGCGGCTTGAATCACGAGGAGGTCGCGGATCTCGGTGTTTTCATCCAGCGCCTTCGTGACCGGCTCGAGCTCACGATCCTGCTCGTCGAGCACCACATGAACCTCGTCATGTCGATCTCGGACCACGTCAACGTGCTGAGCTTCGGCCGCAAGATCGCCGACGGCCCACCGGCGCAGGTGCGAGCCGATCCCGCCGTGATCGAGGCGTATCTGGGGAGCGAGGAGGACGACGAGGAGCCGCCCGAGCAGGTGGCGGGCTCGAGCCTGAGCCAACCAAGTGAGGGGGAGTCCGTCCCGGGCCAGGCCGCTGTCGAGGGCGAGCCCGTGTGAGCACGCTCCTCGAGCTCGACCAGGTGGAGGCGCACTACGGTCCCGTGCAGGCCCTGCGTGACGTCTCGCTCACGGTCTCGGAAGGCGAGGTCGTCGCTGTCCTCGGCGCGAACGGCGCGGGTAAGACGACCACGCTGCGCGCGATCTCCGGCACCGTCGCGCGCAGCGGGAGCATCGAACTCGACGGCAAGGAGATCAGGGGCGGCCCCGAGGCTGCCGCCAAAGCGGGGATCGCGCATGTTCCCGAGGGCCGCGGCACCTTCGTCGAGCTGAGCGTCATCGAGAACCTCAAGCTCGGCGCCTACACCCGCCGAGATCGCAAGGTGAAGGAGGACATCGAGCGGATGTCCGAGTACTTCCCGTGGATGGTCGAGCGGGGCGGCCAACGTGCAGGAACGCTCTCCGGCGGCGAGCAGCAGATGCTCGCGCTTGCTCGCGCCCTGATGAGCCGGCCGCGGCTCCTGCTCCTGGACGAGCCCTCGCTCGGGCTGGCGCCGATGATCGTGCGCGAGTTCTTCCGCATCGTCCGCGAGCTGAACGAGAAGGAGGGGTTAACCGTGCTCGTCGTCGAGCAGGATGCGCGCATCGCGCTTCGGAGCTCATCGCGCGCGTACGTGCTCGAGGTCGGCCGGGTGGCGTTGACCGGGACGAGCGAGCAGTTACAGGGAGACGAGTCGGTTCGCCGCTCGTACCTGGGGTACTAGATGTCTCCACTCGTCGCCGCAGCCTTCGCCGACTTCATGCAGCAGGTCGTGTCCGGCCTCGCCTCGGGCGGGATCTACGCGTCGCTCGCTCTCGCGCTCGTCATCATCCACCGCTCGACCGGGGTCATCAACTTCTCGCAGGGGGAGATGGCCACGCTCTGCACCTATATCGCCTGGACGCTGACCGTGAACCACGGCTGGAGCTACTGGCCCGCATTCGTCGCGACGCTCGGCTTCTCGTTTCTCTTCGGCGTGGTCACCCATCGCATCGTGATTCGGCCCGTAGAGCGCGGAAACGTGCTGCGGGTCGTCATCGTCACCATCGGCCTCTTGATCGCGATCAACGGGTTCGTCGTGTGGCAGTGGAGCGGGGAGCCGCAGGCGCTCCCGAGCCCGTTCGGCACGGACACGTTCGATATCGGGGGCGTCGTCGTCTCGGTGCAGGACATCGGGACGATCGTGGTCACCATCGGGATCGTCGTCCTGCTCTGGCTTCTCTTCCAGTTCACGAAGGTCGGTCTCGCGTTGCGGGCGGCCGCGGTCAATCCGAACGAGGCGCGCCTGGTCGGCGTGCGGGTGACCTGGATGCTGGCGCTCGGGTGGGGGCTCGCCGCGGCGCTCGGCGCAGTCGCGGGAATGCTCACCGCGCCAAGCGTCGGCCTCGATCCGCAGATGATGCAGCCGATCCTCATCTACGCGTTTGCCGCCGCCGTGCTGGGCGGCATCGACTCTCCGCTCGGCGCCGTCGTGGGAGGGCTCAC
>JACCTK010000139.1 GCA_013812465.1 Actinomycetota bacterium | reverse complement strand
GCCGAGAGCGGCGGGTCGAGCACCGATCGCGTGATCGCGATGAGCGGAGCGGGAGGCGCCAGCGCTTCGCTGGAGATCTTCGAGATCGACGACGCGGGCAACTGGCCGATGGAGCTCGAGGTCGAGGGGCTACCGCCGCCGGCGAGCGGTGCGCTCTACCAGCTGTGGCTCACACAGAACGGAAAGCTCGCGGCGCTCTGCGGGAGCTTCCTCGTCGAGGCCGACGGCACGACCGTGGTGCCGATGAACGCTCCTTGGCGATTCAGCGAGTTCGACGGCTGGGTCGTGGTCGAGGCCGGCTCGCAGGCCCCCGTTCTGTCGACGTGAGGCCGCCGGGCGGCGCGCTATCGTCGTTTCATGAACTCCGCCAGGCTTTCGGCTGCCTCTCAGTACGAGGACTTCATGCGTCACGTCTTCTCCACGGGAGTGCCGAAGCAGGACCGGACCGGGACTGGAACCGTGAGCGTGTTCGGCCACCAGATCCGCTTCGACCTCGCCGAGGAGTTCCCGCTCGTGACTACCAAGAAGGTGCACTTCCCTGCCGTCGCCAACGAGCTCCTCTGGTTTTTGCGTGGCGATGGGAACATTCGCTGGCTGCAGGAGCAGGGCGTGACGATTTGGGACGAGTGGGGCGACGAGGAAGGCGACCTCGGCCCGGTCTACGGCGTGCAATGGCGCAGCTGGCCGACGCCGAATGGCGAGCACATCGACCAGATCGCCGAAGCCGTACGGCTCCTGCGCGAGGAGCCCGACTCTCGTCGCATCATCGTGAGCGCGTGGAACGTCGCTGATCTCCCGAAGATGGCGCTGCAGCCGTGTCACGCGTTCTTCCAGCTCTACGTCTCGGACGGGCGGCTGAGCTGCCAGGTCTACCAGCGAAGCGCGGACGTGTTCCTCGGCGTCCCGTTCAACATCGCGAGCTACGCGCTGCTCACCCATATGTTCGCCCAGCAGTCAGACCTCGCGGTCGGTGAACTGATCTGGACCGGCGGCGACTGTCACATCTACGACAACCACCGCGAGCAGGTCGAGACGCAGCTCGAGCGCGAGCCGTTCCCGTACCCGTCGCTCCGCCTGAATCGTCGGCCCGCGTCGATCTTCGAGTACGACTTCGAGGACTTCGAGGTGGTGGGGTATCAGCACCATCCGGCGATCCGCGCCCCTATCGCCGTGTGAAGGTCTCGCTGGTGGCAGCCGTCGCGCGCGGCGGCGTGATCGGCTTCGAAGGCGGGCTTCCCTGGCGGATCCCGGAGGACATGCGTCGCTTTCGCGAGCTCACGCTGGGACACGCCGTGGTCATGGGGAGAAGAACGTGGGACTCGCTGCCCGAGCGCTTCCGCCCCCTGCCGGGCCGGCGGAACGTGGTCGTGACCCGAGACCCAGCCTGGGAGGCGGAAGGAGCCGAGCGCGCAAGCTCGCTCGAGGGCGCGCTCGAGCTGCTCGACGGCGTTCCGCGGGTGTTCGTGATCGGCGGCGGTGAGCTCTACGCCGCCGCGCTCCCCTTCGCCGACGAGCTCTTGCTCACCGAGATCGACCTCGAGGTCGAAGGCGACACGTTCTTTCCCAGCCTCGGGCGAGACGCGTTCGAGGAGGTTTCGCGCGAGCAGCATGTGTCCGAGGACGGAACGACATTCGCGTTCGTGAGCTATCGGACACGTCCAAGAGAGGCACTACATCTGGTAGGTTGAAAGCACTACCATGGAACGCGTGGAAGTCGGAATCCGAGAGCTGCGGCTCAACTTGAGCCGTTACGTCGCGCGAGTGCGTACGGGCACCGAGGTAATCGTCACCGATCGCGGTCAGCCCGTCGCTCGGCTGGGGCCGGTCGACGAAGAAGGCGCTCATCACGCGCGTCTCATTCGCGAGGGAATCATCACTCCTGCGCTACGTCCGAAGCGGACGAAGCTTCCGCCTCCGATACCGCTGGAGGGCGAAGGGCCTCTCGTCAGCGAGATGGTGCTCGAGGACCGTCGCTGATCGCGTACTTCGACTCCTCCGCATTCGTCAAGCTCGTGCTCGACGAGCGCGGCGCCGACGAGGCGCGCGAGCTGTACAGGTCGTCGGCCTGGATCCAATCCTCGAGGCTCCTCGTCCCGGAGGTGCGTGCTGCTATCGCGCGGGCACGAAGAATGGGCAGGCTCAGGGAACGCGCAGCAGAAAGGGCATTGCTTGAGGCGACTACGCTCCTCGCAGAAGTCGAGCCGGTCGAGGTCGACGGTGTGGTCGCCAGCCAGGCGGGAGAGCTCGCAGACGCCCATGCGCTTCGTGCTTACGACGCGGTCCATTTGGCGTCCTACGGGCGAGTGGAGTCACCGACTTCCGTCTTCGTGGCCGCCGACGGGGAGCTCGTCCGAGCAGCGATCTCGGTCGGACACGACGTAGCAGTCCTGGGCCGCTGAGGCCGCGTCAGCCGCGGCGGATCGCCAGCACGCTTGCCTTCCACGAGCCGCTCGGCGCTTCCACGTCTACCGAGTCCCCCACCTTCGCGCCGAGGAGGGCGCTGCCGAGCGGGGAGTCGGGAGAAACTCCGCCGACGGCCGAGATCTCGACCTCCAGCTTCTCGCCTCCCTCGTCGGCGAGCTCCACGATCGAGCCTACGCCGACGCTCTCGTTCGTGTCGTGTTCGACCGTGACCGCGTGGTGCAGGCGTTCCTTGAGGATGTGGATGCGCCGCTCGAGGAGCCCTTGCTCGTTCTTCGCCGCGTGGTACTCGAAGTTCTCGGAGATGTCGCCGAACTCGCGAGCACGCTTGATCGCCTCGATGATCTCCCGCCGACGTGGGCCTTCGAGCTCGGCGAGCTCGGTCTCGAGGGCGGACCGCTGGTCCTGAGTGAGGTGCTCTGCTCTCTGCTCGTTCACGTCCCCAAGGCTAACCACTCGGACGGCTCCCCTCACGATGCACGAACCGCGCGTGCGGATTACGCTCTCGCACGAGAAAACTTCACGCGAGAAGGAGGGTTTGTGGCGACCGACCTGGAGCGCTTCGTCGATGCCGACGGACGTGCTGACGCCGTCAAGGAAGTCCGTCGGCGGATCGACGCCGAGGGGATCCAGTACGTCTACTACCAATTCCCCTCCGTCACCGGCCGGATCATGGGCAAGGGCGTCCCGGCGCAGCACTGGGAGACGACCGCGCAGAAGGGGTTCCAGCTCG
>JACCTK010000117.1 GCA_013812465.1 Actinomycetota bacterium | reverse complement strand
ACCTGGATCACGAGGTTCTCGACGTCTCGCTGACGGGGCCGGACCCGGAGGAAGCTCCGCCGCCCCCCGCGGCTGCGGCGCTCACCAAGAGTAGACCGGGTCTGCTCATGGAAAGTAGTCCGGCCTGATCAGGGTCTCGTGCGACGTCGCGGGACAGCGGCGCGCTGGACTCGAAGGTGGTGCGCGCGGCGCACGCCGGCGGCCGGCGACAGCTATCGCGCAACGACGATTGCCGTGGCTGCTCCTCACGGAGGCCACGGCAGTGATTCTTGAACCAGATCGGGCCTGCTACGCGGGAACCGTGGGCTCCGGGGTTCGCAGAGAGGTGCCTTCGATGCGGATCGTTGTGCAGCGGTGGCGCAGCCGGTCGAGCAGCGCGGCGACCATCGCCTTCTGGCCCAAGAAGGCGTACCACTCCTCATAGTCGAGGTTTGTCGTGATGATCGTGCACATCCGGCGTGAGTAGCGCTCCTCCATGAGCTTGAAGAACAGGTTGCTCTGCTCAGGCCGGAGGTTGAGGTAGCCGAGTTCGTCGATCACCAGGATCTCGACGCGCAGCATCCGATCGAGGAGCTTGCGCGACGAGTGGTCGGCGAGAGAGCGGAACATGTCGTCGAACAGATTCTGGGCGAGGACGAATTGGCCGCTGTGCCTTGCGAAGAGCGCCTTCAGCAGGAGGCCGGAGGCGAGGCCGGTTTTTCCCACGCCGGTGGACCCGACGAACACGACGTTGGTCCCAGTGCCGATGAAGTCGAGGTTCGCGAGTTGCTCGATCACGGCGCGCTGGACGCCGGGTTGAAGATCCCACGGAAAGGTTTCGAGCGGCCAGCGCTCGGGGAGATGCGCGCGATGGATGCGGCCTTCGAGGAGGCGCATCTGCTGGGCGTGGTGCTCCTCGCGGAGGAGACGACGGAGGAAATCGCCGTAAGACGGACCGTCCTGGATCGCAGCGGCCAGGCGTTCATCCAGGATGGTTCGGATCTGGTTCAACTTGAGGCTCCGCAGGAGCTGGTCGAGATCATCGTCCATCGTCATCCTCGTCGGTTGGAAGTCTGAAGTAGTTTCCGCGAATGTTGCGGAGGATCATCCTCTCGATTCGTTCGAGATCTACTAGGCCGAACTCGAGTGCGCGTGCGACGGCAGCCTCGACCGTGTCGGTGGGGTAGTCGAGCCAGATCCGGCGCAGCCTGCGCATGGCTTGCAGCGCTTGTCCGCCCCGTTGCACACGGAGCACGTCGCACAACGCGGCGAGCGACGGGCCGGAGGCGCGCAGCGCCTCCTCCTCGGGACTCTGCGGGCGTGGCGTGTGTTGCCGCCGAGGACTCCGGTGCTCGCGCAGCCTTTTGCGAGAACGTGACCCGTACGGCTGCTTGCTGTGTTCGGCGACGAGCTCGTGGCCGTTGAAAACCCGAACCAGATCCTCGGTCTCGTGGACCTCGACTTCGCACTCGATCAACTTCTCGGGCACCGAGTAGGCGTTGGTGTGCAGGATCACGAAGGCCTCGTCGTCGACCGTTCGGCCGTGGACCTCGACGGGCTCGGGGATCCAGGCCGGTAATGCGAGCAGCGAAGGTCGCTCGATCGCCGCGAGTTCGTCGGGGATCCCCTGGTATGATTTGTGATACGTGGCGTTGTAGGTTCGACACCAGGAGATGGCCTGCGTGTTCAGATCCTGCAGATCGCCGAACGTGCGCCCCGGGTAGAAGTTGCGCTCGACATGCCAGAACGGGCCTTCGACCCGTGCGGAGCGGTTCGCGTCGCCGACCCGATGAGACACGAACTTAAAGCCGAAGCGGTCTGCGAACGCCTTCATCTCGGGGGCCGGGTAGGCGTGGCGGCCGGTACCACCGACCATGATCACGGTAGAGTTGTCGAGCATGCACCTGGCCGAGCTGCCGCCGAGGAACTGGACGGCCCGGCTCAGGAAGACCCTCGCCTGAAACCGGTCCCACCGCGAGTAGCACTGGACGAAGCGCCGTCGCGAGAAGCACATCACGAGCGAGGCGCACTGGAGCGCTACCACGTGCCCCGCGATCTTGACGTTGTGCGGCGAGGTGTCGTGCTGCATCTCCTGGCCGGGGTCGAACTCGTACCTTCCTGCAGCTTGCTTCGGTGCGACACCGATCTCCGCATCGCGACAGAACCGGGTGAGCGTCGAGTAGGGCACCTCGACCAGGTAGCGAGCGCGCAGCTCCTCGTGGACTCGCACGAGGTTGCCGGCACAGGTGGTGGTCAATTCGCGGATCTTCTCGAGGAACGGGTCGAGTTGCCCCGCGCGCTCGATCTCCGGGACGGTTGCAGTGTTCTGATTACGCACTTTCTGAACGGACTTCCGGCTGACTCCCACCGCGTGGGCGATGAACCGCGTCCCGTGGCCCTCCGCGGCGAGCCGCAGGATGGCGCTACGCGTCTCGTGGTTCAGCACGGTCGACCTCCCGTTCCAGTGAAACGAACGCCTCGCGAGCCTGGGTCCAGGCGGCGCGACAGGGCGCATCGTTCGCCCGGGCGAACGCGCCGTCGCGGACCTGCCTTCGTGCCCGACGGCAAAGGCCGGCCACGCCCTCGAGATCCTGGACCAGCTTCTCCTCGGCGTCGACCGGCACCACCGACACCGCCTCCTCGGTTTTGAGCAGTAGTCCAGGGTTCTCCTCGATCCGGCGTCGCACCTCGGGCGGGGCCTTCCGCCACGCGGTGCAGATCCGGTCCCACTGCCGCACCGTCAAAGGCTCCTTTGCAGCGGCCGAGAGCCGACTACACGCGTCCCGATCCGCCCGCGCTAACGGCAGCAGCGACTTCATCGCTGCCTGTGCGGGAATTTTACAGGTACGAACCGCCTCCTGAACGTCCTCAGGCAGGACGCGCACGAGGCCGAGCCGCTGCGAGACCCAGCTGCGGGTGCGGTGGAGATCGGCGGCGAGCGCCACCTGGGTCCGACCGTGGGTCTCGGCAAGTTCGGCGAGGAGCCAGCCTTCCTCGAGCGCAGACTTCCGGCGGCCGGTCTCGAGACGCCAGGCGAGCACGAGCGCTTCGGCCTCGGTGACCTCGAGCCGAACCGCGGCGACCAGATCTCGGCCGAGCTGGCGGAGGGCTTGCACCCGGTGGTAGCCGTCGACCAGCACCCCCTCGCCGACCACCAGCACCGGGGATCGCTGGTCCTCCCTCGACATGGCGCCGACCAGCCGTGCCACGCGCCCGGGATCGAGGACCCGGAGCGCGGCGTACTTCAGCACGAGCGTCGATAGCTCCAGATTCATGCGCATTGCCTATGGCCCGGGCCCGGCCGCGGCCGTCTCGTCTCGCGGGGGTCGGGCTACTAAGCGGAAGGATTTTCCGCTCAGGTCCAACTGTTTCGTGGCGAACGCGTCTCGCGACCCGACCGCAACTAAGCGAAAGACTTCCTCTAGTACAACCAAGGCTTTCGCGCCCATCGCGTCTCTCGCCGCCGCTCGGCTAAGATCGGGCAAACCGAGGCCTGCTCGCACCTGCTCCTCCGGGCGCTCCCGCGCCCTCCATCGCTCGCACGCTCGTCGGTGCCGCTCGGTCTGACACCGCGGGCCGCCGCATGTCCGCTGCCGATCCCCGACCCGAGGGTCGGGGTTGAAGAGTTCGCCGCACACGCGACATCGCCGGCGTCGTTTCAACGAGGGCCTCCCCGGCCATAGCCTGGACCCTCAATCCGCCTTCGTCCTGCGTTCTGTCGGTTCCGCAGTTGGCGCTGTGGGCGGTGGGGAGAACCCGCGTCAACGAGTTCACACCTCTTAGTGAGCCTTATTGGCGGGTTATCCCACGACGGGGGGCAAGCCCACCAACAGCCGCGCCCTCGCCCGGCAGCCGCCCGCTTGTCCCCGGGCGGGCACCGTCCATAGCGCGCCGGCCCGCCCCGGCGATCGATCCCGCGCCGCTCCCCGAGCCCACTCCGGTGGACCCCTTCAAGCGAGCACCCCCCGGTCTACTTCCCGTGAGCGATCCAGCTCAGCCCCATGATGTCGGTGATCACCGAGTCGATCTTGAGATTGGCGTCCTGCAGCGTCTTCTGGATGCGCTGCACGTGCCGCGTCTTCTCC
>JACCTK010000052.1 GCA_013812465.1 Actinomycetota bacterium | reverse complement strand
TCTTCGTGCAGCGCTACGGAATTCCCGCAGGAAGGGTCGTCGCCTATTACGCCGGTGGCGCAGACCTCCATCTGCGAAAGGGGACGTGCGCCAACGTCCGCACGTTCCTCGGCGGCAGGCACACCGTGTACAGCGCCGGCGCGTACGCGATCCTTCTGCACGAGTCCCTTCACCGGCAGGGAGTCGGCATCGAGCGGTTGACCTCATGCCTTGCCAACGAGGCGGTGCGCTGGGGGGCGGAGCGCTTCGGATTCGACGAGATGACGGCGCTTCGCGCGCGCAATCTGGCGTTCGCCTACACGCGGCTCTTCGGGCCGCCCCTCTACCGAATGGCCACGCCGAACTGCCTCGCCCTCACGCGGCGAACCGAGTGGCCCGAGCACGTGGAAGCCGATGGCTGACTCGGATCAGGCGCAGGCGAGCGTCGAGAGACAGGAGAATGAAGAGGAGCTGAAGGAGCGGCTCGAGCGAGAGCACGGCGAGCTTCTCGAGGAGCTGCGCTCACTCATCCCCGGCGCCGAGGTCCTGTTCGGCTTCTTGCTCGCCATCCGCTTCACGGGCGAGTTCGGCAAGCTGGGAGACACCCAGCGCTACGTCTACTACGTCACCTTGCTGAGCACGGCGACCGCGCTGGTCTGCTTCCTGGCCCCCGCCGCCTACCACCGCGTCAGGTTCCGGACGGGCGACAAGGAGTACATGGTGAAGAAGGGGAATCGGGAGGCGATCGCCGGATCCGTGGCGATATCGGTCGCGTTCACGGGCGTGATCTATCTCGTGACCGATCTCGTGTTCGGCACCAGCCAGGCGATCATCGTCGCCGCTGCGTCCTTCTCCTTGATCGCGTGGCTGTGGTGGGGGATCGGTCTCTACCGCACCTGGCAGGACGGTCGCGAAGGCGCGCTTCAGGCCGAGTGAGGGTTGTTTGGCCCTGGCGCGGCCGCGGAAAGACACCTTTGATCCAGGATCGAAGAAAGGACGGCTCATGTCGCTGACGGCCAACCACGGCCCCTTCTCAGAGCAGCCGAGAGGCAGACTCAACTTCGAGCTCGACTCACCGAGCTTGTTGCTCTATCTCGATCCGATGCCCTATCGGGTCCGTGTGCTCTTCGAAGGCGAGACGATCGTCGACGCCTTCGAGCCGCTGCTCCTGCACGAGGGTGGGCGCCTGCCGGTCTACCACTTCAAGCCGGACGAGGTGCATCGCGACTTTCTCGAGCCCTCCGAGTCGAAGAGCGAGTCCAAGGGAATCGTCGAATACTGGACGGTGCGGGTGGGTGACCGGGTGGCTCCGGATGCGGCGCGCGCATACTCGCAGCCGGTTGAGGGCGCTGCCCTGCTCGAGGGACTCTTCACCTTCGACTGGAACGCGATGGACGAATGGTTCTGTGAAGACGAGCAGCTGTTCGGGCATGCGCGCGATCCATTCAGCCGCATCGACACGTACAAGACGAGCCGCCATCTGCGCATCTCGCTCGAGGGTGAGCTGCTCGCCGAGACCCGGCGTGCGATCGTCCTTTACGAGACGGGGCTTCCGCCCCGCTACTACATTCCGGCCGAGGACGTGCGCGCCGACCTGCTCATTCCGTCGGGCAGTCGAAGCCGTTGCGCGTACAAAGGCTCGGCGAGCTACTGGTCCGTTCAGATCGGGGAGCGCGTCGTCGAGGATCTCGTGTGGGCGTACCTTGATCCCGAGCGCGACGCCGAGCCTGTGCGGGACTTGCTCTGCTTCTTCAACGAGCGCGTCGATCTCGAGATCGAGGGCGAGCCCGCGGAGCGACCGGTCACGCAGTGGACGCGCGACCAGGAGTCGAACGGAGACGGCACCCAGGCTCTCCGCGGGCTGATGCGCGACCGAGTGGCGTCCTGAACGAGCGCTACCTCTGAGCGAGCCGAGGGCGACCCTCCGATTCGCCACCGAGCTCGCCGATGACGCTGCGCGCCAGAGGTACGTGGCGTACGCGTCTTCGATCGAAGACCGGGACCGAGTTCTCGCGCCTGTCGGTATGCGCCGCTCTATCCAACGATCGGGCGGACCGGCGTGGCGCCGTCCGCCCGATCGCCACCGAGTCACCTCGCGCCGGTCGACTCCTCGTCCTGGGGGCTCTCCGTTCCGGAGCCGCCGCCCATACCGCCTTGGCCGCTCTCGGAACCTCCGCCGGACCCGCCACCCTGCGAGCCGCCGCCTGACCCGCCACCCTGCGAGCCGCCACCCTGCGAGCCGCCGCCCTCCGAGCCGCCACCCTCCGAGCC
>JACCTK010000051.1 GCA_013812465.1 Actinomycetota bacterium | reverse complement strand
CGGTCGCCGGCTACTCCAAGTCGTTCGAGAACTTCAACTACGTCGTCAGCGCGGTGCTCACGCCGCTCTTCCTCCTCGCAGGCTCGTTCTTCCCGCTGGCCGAGTTCCCGCGCTGGGCGCAGGCGCTCGCCGCGCTCAACCCGCTCCACCACTGCGTCGTCTTGGTTCGGCACGCCGTCTTCGGCTTCGAGGGGTGGGAGGATCTCGCCCGCATTGGCGTGCTCGTCGTCTTCGGGCTCGTCCTCTGGCGGATCGCGATCAACGCCATGACCCGCAAGCTCATCGATTGAGGAAGGAGCGCGATGACCCTCAGCTATCGGACCGAGCTCGACGACAAGTTCGGGCACCTACGGCGGTTCGATCTCGCGGCAGCTCACTCGATCGCAACCTCGTAGTGAACGACCTTCTCGTCGAAGCTCGAAAGCAGCTCGCGAGCCTCCGCCGGGACAACGGCGGTCTCGTACTCCTCACCTGCAAAGCGCCGCACGGCCTCGAGCGAGTCCCAGAGGGTGAGGACGACGAACTCGACCTCGTCCTCGAGCTCGCGCCGAAGGACGTACGCGCCACGGTGCCCATCGATCGAGCGAAGCCGTGGCAAGGTCTCGCGCTCGAGATGCTCTTGGTACGCCTCAGCGCTCTCTCGATGAGCTAGGCCGCGCCAATGGCGTCCGATCATGAGCTCGTCCTGTCTCCGGGAGGAATTGCTTCTACGCTGCCAGTTCCTGGGGCTCCCCGACCTCGATCGGATTCGAGGCCGGATCCCGGCTCCACTCGTGCCAGCCGCCGTCGTAGACGGCGATTTGCTCCCAGCCCATGAGGTAGGCGTAGAACCAGGTCTCGCTCGCGCGCCAGCCGGTTCCGCAGTAGAAGGCGACCCATTTGTCGGGAGTGATGCCAGCCTCCTCCCAGTTGGTCGCGATCTCCGGGTAGGCGCGCATCGTGTTGTCCACGTTTCGGTAGTGCTGCATGTGGTACGCGTCGGAGCCGCAGTTGCCCCAGACGTCACCGGCGATCCGGCCGGCCGGGCGAATGTAGTTGTAGCCCGAGACCTTGCCGATGTGCTCGTTCCAGGTCCGCACGCTGACGAGGGCGGCGCCGTTCGGATCGGAAAGGATCTGCTTCGCGTCGTCGATGTCGACGATGACTTCCGGGCGTTGTGGGATCTCGATGCCGAACGACGCGACCGGCGTCGACTCGCGAGGAGTGGTCTCGAGCGGATTGCCCGCCCGAACCCACGCGTCGTAGCCGCCGTCGAGCAGGCGGATGTCGTCGACGCCGCAGTAGTGCAGGATCAGAGCGGCTCGGGAGGCCGAGATCTGCCCGGCGCGACGCCCTGGCCACTTCTCGTCGGCGTGCCCTTCGGTGTCTCGTCCGTAGAGGATCACCGTCGTGTCGTGCGTGATCCCGAGCGCGCTCAACGCAGCCTCGAGCTTCTCCGGCGAGCGGCGATTCCAGTCGACCGGGTTCTCGAGGAGATTGGTGTCGAGATAGAGCGCGCCGGGGAGATGATTCTCCTGGTACTCCTCGGGGACTCCGAAGTTGACGTGGAAGAGCAGGAAGCGCTCTGCCGGCGCCGCTTCCGGTTGGCGGCCGGCGAGGAGCTGCGAGAGCCATCCCGTGTGGACGAGGCGCTCGTACTTCGGGAGGCGCTCGAGCGGCAACGTTTCGTCGGCCGCCCACTCCGCCCAGCCGTGCTCATAGATGCGGACACCTCTGTGACCCAGCTCGACCAGCCTGCCTTGGAACGCCGTGACGTCGTCGGGAGCGGCGCCATAGAGGACGACCTCGCTGCCGGGGACGATGCCCTTCTCGTCGAGCAACCGCTCGACCTCTACCTCGTCGACGCTCGCGAGCCACGCGCTCGGGAAAGCGACGGCGCCAGGGATGTGGCCGCCTCGAAGCTCGCCGTGTAGGCGCCAGCCGTTGTACGCGGCCAGAGGCCGGACGTCGGCGAGTGTCAGATCAGGGTCATCGAGGCGTCGACGCAGCTCCTCGGTTGTGAAAGTCGACAGGGCGACTTTCTGTTCGGGGAACGTCATGCTCACTCCTCTTGCCGGGGGAAAGTGTCATCCTAGACCTATTAGTTTCCAAAGTAAAGCGACTATTCGATTTGAAGCTTCGCCGGAGACGTCCAGCTAGAGTTGAGGCGTTGGCGACCGAGCGGATACTCGAAATCCGGACGTATCGGATTCGCGATGGCGAGCGCGACGAGTTCGGGCGCCGCATGAGCGCGGCCACGCCGTTGCTCGACCGCCATGGGATCCACGTCGTCGGGCAGGGCCCGTCGATCGAGGACGCCGAGCACTACGTCCTCCTACGCTCGTTTTCCTCGCTGGAGGAGCGTGAGGCGCAGGAGGAGGCCTTCTACGAGGGCGACGAATGGCGCTCGGGGCCGCGCGAGGGGATCCTGGAGCTGATCGAGACCTACCACACCGTCGTCCTCCATTCCACCCCGGAGGCCGTGCAGGCGCTGGCCGAGTCGCTCGGATTCGAGCCTTGACCGTCGTCGACGAGCTGCTGTACGCAACTGTGGAGAGCCCTGTCGGCGAGCTCCTGCTGCTCAGCGAGGGGCGTGCGCTGCGCGGGCTGCACAGGCAGGAAGGGCGACGGCGAAAAGCACTACGGATTGAACCGGATTGACGGCGGTCGGAGGCGCCCTTCACCAGTGTGCTCGAGCAGCTGGAGGAGTACTTCGCCGGACAGCGCTCTGGGTTCGATCTGCCGCTCGGCTTGCGCGGCACACCGTTTCAGCGTCGCGTCTGGCGCGCGCTGCAGGAGATCCCCTACGGCGAGACGCTCACGTACGGCGAGCTCGCGTCTCGTATCGGCCGGCCTTCCGCCCCTCGGGCAGTCGGGCACGCGAACGGCTCGAACCCGATCTCGGTGATAGTCCCCTGTCACCGCCTGATCGGCGCGAACGGCGCGCTCGTCGACTACGGCGGCGGGCTTGAGCGGAAGCGGTTTCTCCTCTCGCTCGAGGCCGCCGCGGGATCATGGGCGGTTCAACCGGCTGCCGCTGGGGTCGCCGTCGGCGACCTGACGGCCAAGAGCCGGGCCGACGCGGCGGCCGTAGCGAACACGATCGTCGCGAGGAGAGCCTCCGCCAGGACAACGGAAGCGCTCGTCGAGAAGTCCTGAGTCCAGCCCAAGGCCATTGTCAGCCCGATCGCGGCCGCCGTGCCGAACGGCAAACTGGCGGCGAGAACCCGAGCGGTGGCGACGGCCGCGGGGTCGTCTCGCCAGCGCAGCACGCCGGCGACGGCGCCCACGGCCCCGGCATACGCGAAGAGGGCGCCGAGCCCGTAGAGGACGATCAGCAGCCAGCTTCCCGACGATGCGAGGTACTCCCAGATGCCCGGAAACGACTGCTGGAACGCCTCGCTCGAGCCGCCGTAGGCGACGAAGAGCGCGAAGC
>JACCTK010000040.1 GCA_013812465.1 Actinomycetota bacterium | reverse complement strand
GGAACGACCCGCGCGTCGTACATCTATGGAGCACGAGCACACCGACCCTGTCCGCGCGGGACGCCGCCGTCGCGTCCTGATCACGGGCGCCGGCGGCCAGCTCGGCCGGGCGCTCCAGGACATGTTTTCGGAGGACGATCTTGTCGCGCTCGCCCGCGAAGACTGGGACGTCACGAGCCCGCCTAGTGACACAGTGTCACAAGGGAAGTTCGATCTCGTGCTGCACACGGCGGCCTGGACTGATGTCGACGGCGCCGAGACGGATCCGGAGGCCGCCGCCGCTGCGAATGTGGGCGGAACGGCGAATGTGGCGAGGCTCGGCGCGCCGCTGGTGGCGTTCTCCTCCGACTACGTCTTCGACGGTCGCAAGGGCGAGCCGTATGTCGAGTCCGACCGACCCAACCCGCTCTCCGCCTACGGGCGCACGAAGCTCCACGGGGAAGCGGCTGCCGGCTCGGACGCGTGGATCGTCCGCACCTCGTGGCTCTTCGGCCCGATCGGGAACAACTTCGTGCGGACGATGCTTCGGCTCGGCGCCGAGCGGGCCGAGGTCGCGGTGGTCGACGACCAGCGCGGCTGCCCGACCTTCGTGGGGCATCTGGCCCTCGGCGTGCGCGAGCTCGTCGACGGGGAGCGAGCGCGGGGAATCTGGCATGTCGCCGCTGGAGGCGACTGCACGTGGGCGGAGCTCGCCGAGGCGATCTTCGTCGACGCCGGGATCGCTTGCCGGGTACGGCGGATCTCGACGGAGGAGCTCGGACGCCCCGCACCCCGCCCTGCGCACGCGATCCTGCGCAGTGAGCGAGAAGGCGCCCCCGTTCTGCCGCACTGGCGCGAGGGCCTTCGCGCGTGCCTCGAGCAACTCGGACGCTAGCCTTCTCCGGATGCGTCTCCTGGTCACAGGTGGAGCCGGGTTCATCGGCTCGAACTTCGTCCACTATTGGCTCGAGCGATACCCCGACGACCACCTCGTCGTCCTCGATCTTCTGACGTATGCCGGCAACCGTCCGAGCCTCTCCGACGTCGAAGAACGCATCGGCTTCGTGCAGGGCGACATCGCGGATCTCGACCTGACGAGGAAGCTCATCGAGGACGAGGGCATCGAGAATCTCGTGAACTTCGCGGCGGAGTCGCACAACAGCCTCGCGGTCGTCGATCCCGGGCTGTTCGTGCGGACCAACGTGCTCGGGACGCAGCTTCTGCTGGAGGCAGCCCGCGACTCGGGCTTGAAGCGGTTCCACCACATCTCGACCTGCGAGGTGTTCGGAGATCTTGCGCTCGACTCGGAGGAGGTCTTCACCGAGGACTCTCCGTACCGCCCACGCACGCCGTACAACGCGTCCAAGGCTGCCGCCGACCACTACGTGCGTGCGTACCACGAGACCTACGGTCTGCCTATCACGATCACAAACTGCTCCAACAATTACGGGGCTTATCAGTTTCCTGAGAAGGTGCTGCCGCTCTTCATCACCAACGCGCTGGACGATCAGCCGCTCCCGATGTACGCGTCGACGCAGAACAAGCGAGAGTGGCTCCACGTCCTCGATCACTGCTCCGCGATCGACCTCGTGCTGCACGAGGGAGTCGAGGGGGAGACCTACAACGTGGGCTCGGGGATCGAGGCGACGATCGAGGAGATCGCCGACCTCGTGCTCGAACTCACCGAGAAGCCGCAGTCGCTGAAGACGATCGTCCCCGACCGGCCGGGTCACGACCGCCGCTATCTGCTCGACGCGACGAAGATCCGCGACGAGCTTGGGTGGGCGTCCGCCCATGGCTGGCGCGACGGCCTCGCCGAGACGGTCGCCTGGTATGCGGCGAACCGCGACTGGTGGGAGCCGCTGAAGAAGCGTGCGCCCGTCGAGGAGACCGCCTGGCGGTGAGGTCGCGAGAGCGCCGGAGATGAGGCACGCTCTGCTGGTAGCCGCGTCGTTTGCTCTCGTAGCTCTGGCGAGTGCCTGCGATCTCGGCGCCACAGGGCGCCCGACTCGACACGGTCTTCTCACCCGTTCGCCCGACGGTCCTCAGGAAGATCTGAATGCGATCGTCGGCGGAGTCCTCGAGCTCGATCTCGATCGAGGATGTGTTGTGGTTTCCGGAAAGCCAGTTGTCTGGCCGGCCGGGACCTCGCTGACGACGGACCCGCCCGAGCTTCACCTCCCCGGCGGTCGTACCGCCAGGTCGGGCGACGCGATCACGGCAGGCGGTGGAGAAGTGGACGGGGCACGCATCGGGGAGACGTCGACCGGAATCGAAGGGGATCTGGCCGGCGCGCTCGAGTGTGCCCCGGGCGGCAGCAAGGTCCTCCTGCTAGCGACCCGCGGCGGTGTCGCCGTCCGCGCCGGGACCGGCTGACTAAATTTCAAGCGCCGTTCCGGCTGCCTGCTTCACACCCCGGAACTGCCGTTTCTCGGGCACCACATATAAAGGGGTCTTCCACGCGACCGGAATTCGCGCTAGCGGATTCTGGTCTTGCTCCGATAAACCGAGCTTTACGTTATGTCGCTAGCCTGGTCCACCGTTGTGCGCCTCCTGACCGTCTGCTCGGTTCTCGTCGCGCTGGCCGCGGGCGCGGCCTGGGCGCATCCGGCGCAGTCCGAGACAATGCCGGGGGAGGCGGTGTTCGTCGTCTCCGGGCGCGGCTGGGGTCACGGAGTCGGGATGAGCCAGTACGGCGCTTACGGTATGGCCAACGCCGGTCACTCGCACGAGCAGATCCTCGCGCACTACTACTCGGGAACCGAGATCGGCCAGGCGGCGACGCAGCAGGTTCGCGTGCTCCTCGCCGAGGGCAAGCCTGCGGTGACGGTCTCGTCCGCGAAGCCGTTCAGCGCGATCGATGCACGCGGGGAGTTGTTCAAGCTCGCTCCGGGCACGCTCGTGCTCAGGCCCAAGCTCAAGCTGCCCATCGTGGACAAGCCTCGACCCGTCAAGGCCGCGCCGCCACTCCTGATCCGACCCGGGAAGGACGCGCCGCTCTCCTTCGACGGAGTCCAGTACCGAGGGAGCCTCGAGCTGGCGGTGCAGGGCAATTATCTCCGCGTCGTCAACTTCGTCCGGCTCGACGCCTACCTCTCGGGTGTGGTCGCCAACGAGATGCCGCACACCTGGCCGAGCGAGGCGCTCGAGGCGCAGGCGGTCGCAGCACGCTCCTACGCGCTTGCAAATCTCGTCAAGGGGAAGCCGTTCGATCTCTACGCCGATGTGCGCAGCCAGGTCTACCGCGGCGTGGCGGGCGAGAAGCCCCGAACGAGCGCAGCTGTGCAAGCCACTGCGGGGCAGGTCGTTCTCTACGCCGGCAGCCTCGCGACCACCTACTACTTCTCGACCTCCGGCGGGAGAACCGCCAGCGCGGCGGACGTGTTCGGGACACACGTGCCGTACCTCCTCTCCCGCCCCGATCCGTGGGACAAAGCCTCGCCCCATCACATGTGGGGGCCGTTCCTGTACGGCGCACGGACTCTCCAGTCCAGGCTCGGCGTCGCCGACCGCATCCTCGACGCCGTCGGCGTGCCGACACCCTCCGGCCGCCTGCGCTCGATCACGGTTCAGACCGAGGCGGGCTCCTCGAGCGTCCAGGCCGCGCTTCTGCGAACGAGCCTCGGCCTGCGCTCTACCTGGGTCACGATCGGCGTTCTTCGGCTCGATCAGCCGCGCGAGACGATCGTCTTCGGCTCGCCGCTGCGACTGACCGGCCTGGCGCGAAGCCTGCCTGCGCCGATGCTCTCCTCGTCGCCGGACGGGTCGAGATGGACAGGCGTTGGCCTTTTCCAGCGATCGACCAGCGGAATCGCCTCGCTCGTCGTCAAGCCGGAGCGGACGCTGCGCTACCGGATCGAGGTCGAGGGCGCGGCGTCGCCGGCCATCCTCGTCGAGGTCGCACCACGCGTGCAGCTCTCACGGGGAACGGGGGCTCTGTCGTTGCTGGGCACGGTCCGCCCCCGCCTGGCCGGAGCCCCTGTTTTCATCGAGCGCCGGGAAGGCTCGACGTGGAGACGTGTCGCCAGAAAGACGGTCGACACGACCGGCGCGTTTCGGGCCGAGGTCGCTCGACAGGGTGAGTACCGAGCCAGCATCCCCGCCACCGGCGCCTACGCCGAAGCCGTGACGGCCGCGCTCGTGGTCGCCGGGTGAGACGAATGAGGCGCGCTCTTCTTCTGATCGCCGCGATCCTAGGCGCCTCCCTCGTGACACCTGCCGTAGCCGGCGCCGCCCGAGTGGCGGTCGGGCTGAAGCCGGACGCGAACCCCGCGGCTGTCGCAGCCGCCGTCGAGCGTCGAACCGGAACGCGCCCGGAGCTTCTGCGGCCGATCCCTGCTCTCGTGGTCGATCTTCGGGCGGGAATCTCACTCGCCGGCATCGACGGCATCCGCTACGTCGAGACCCTGCACGCGCGGCGCCTTGCCTTCACGCCGTCCGATCCGCTCGTCTCCCGCCAGTGGTACCTGACGCAGAGCCGCTTCTACGACCCGTGGCTGACCCTGCCAGCCCTCGAGCGTGTTCCAGTTGCCGTCATCGACTCCGGTGTGGATGCCACTCATCCCGAGCTCGCCGGAAAGATCCTCGATGCGAAGAGCTTCGTCGGCGGATCGGCGAGCGAGGACACCCTCGGGCACGGAACGTTTGTCGCCGGTCTCGTCGCCGCGGGCGTGGGCAACGGCATCGGTATCGCCGGTCTGGCGCCCTCGGCCGAGCTGCTCGTCGCCAAGGTCGTCACGCCGTCCCGCGCGATTCCGATCGAGGCGGAGGCGAAGGCGATCCGTTGGGCAGTCGAGAACGGCGCGCGGGTGATCAACATGAGCCTCGGCGGCATCCGCGATCCACTCGACCCGAAGCGCGACAGCTTCTCGCGGCTCGAGGCCGACGCGGTCGCCTACGCGGTCTCGAGCGGCGCGGTCGTCGTGGCGGCCGTGGGCAACGGAGATCAGGCGCCCTCGAGCCCGTGGCAGTACGCGAGCTACCCGGCTGCGCTGCCGCACGTCCTCGGAGTGAGCGCGATCAGCGAAACCGGCGGCGTCCCCAAGTTCTCGAACCGCGACAAGATCTACAACGACCTGGCCGCGCCCGGTGACAGGATCCTCTCGATCTTCCCGCGGCCGCTGACGTCGCGCTTCCCGGCGTGCTCCGAGCAGGGCTATTCGAGCTGCGGCCCGGAGGAGTACCGCGAGGCGCAGGGGACGTCCTTCTCCGTGCCGCAGGTGTCGGCGGCTGCGGCGATCCTCTTCAGTCTTCGGCCTCTTCTGCGTCCGGAGCAGGTCACGGCGATCCTAGAGCAGACGGCGGTGGACGTGACCCCGGCGACGGGATGCGCCGCCTGCGCCGTCGGTCGCGACGAGCACTCGGGGCGGGGCCGGCTGGACG
>JACCTK010000030.1 GCA_013812465.1 Actinomycetota bacterium | reverse complement strand
CGGTCGCCTGCTGCGTCTCCGAGCCAGGAATCTCGAACTCGTCCCGGAGCTCGCCGCCGACCGTCGCCACCAAGGCGATCAGCAGGGCGATGATGCCGAGCCAGCCGAGCACCACCCGCCAGGGATGCGCCGCACACGCGCGCGTCCAGCTCGCAAGCCCTCCGGTCGAGAGCCGTTGGTGCGCTGCACGCCGTTCCGATTTGGGCGCCATTCCTCCGCTGTGCTCGCTCACGTATCGCTCCTTCTCTGTCGGCTGCTCGGATTTGTACTAGAGACGGGCCCGGGCGCCGGAACTCATCGCCTCCCGATCGGGTGAAGATCCTGCTTCGTTCTGGTTGCCATCGTCCGCGGCTCGTACAATCATCTCGTACGACAATTATCTAATCAAACGAGAGATCAACATGTCAAGAGAACTGAAGAAAGAGCTCGGCAGGGAGCTCATCCAGCTGGCCCGCGCCCACGAGGCGGCGAATGACGCATTCGACGAGGTCGCCTGCCACAAGCTCGGTATCAACCGGACCGATCTGCGGTGCCTGAACATCGTCGAGAACCAGGGACGGATGACTGCCGGCCGGCTCGCGGAGCTGGCTGGGCTCACGACTGCGGCCGTCACCTCGGTCCTCGATCGGCTCGAGCGAGCCGGGTACGCACGCCGCGTCCGCGATCAAGTGGACCGTCGCCAAGTGATCGTGGAGGTGACACCGCTCCTCGAGGAGCGCGCAAGCTCGATCTGGACTCCACTCGGAGAGGAGGCGATGGCGCAGCTGGCGCGCATGTCAGTCGTCGAGCTCGAGGGCCTCATCGAGTATTTCCGCGTCGGAGTCGAGCTGAACCAACGGCACGTCGAGCGCGTACGCGACCTCAGCTTCGAGTAGCAGTCGCCTTTCGAGAAGAGAACCGCGGACGTGAATAGGCTGGCGCCATGGTGGTTCAGGCGCGGCGGCACGAAGAGGGCGTCGACGAGCGCATCACTCCGCTCGAGCTCTTCTTCGACCTGATCTTCGTCTTTGCGCTCACGCAGGTGACGGGCCTGATCACGGACGATCCGACCTGGGCGGGCCTCGTCAAGGGAATGCTCGTTATCTCGGTCCTCTGGTGGGCGTGGGCGGCGTACGCCTGGCTCACGAACACGATCAACCCCGATGAGGGCGCCGTCCGACTCGTCCTCTTCGGAGCCATGGCGGCGATGCTCGTCGCATCCCTCGCCGTTCCCGACGTCTTCGGCGACGACGCGTTCCTGTTCGCCTGCGCCTACGCGATCGTCCGTATCGCCCACCTCGCCCTCTACGCGGTGGCCGGACGGGGAGACCGCGACCTCCTGGCTGCGATCGGCCGGCTGGGAGCCGGCTCGCTCATGAGCGTCGCATTGCTCTTCGTGGCATCGGCGCTCGACGGGCCGGCCCAATCTGCGCTCTGGGCGCTCGCGGTCCTCCTGGATCTCACCGGCGCCTGGATCGGCGGAGGCCGCGGCTGGCGGCTCGAGGCCGGACACTTCGCCGAGCGCCATGCGCTGATCATCATCATCGCGATCGGCGAGTCGATCGTCGCGGTCGGAGTCGGCGCGACCACCGAGCTCGGCGCCGGCGTGATCGCTGCGGCAATTCTCGGGCTCGCCGTCGTCGCTGCGCTCTGGTGGGCGTACTTCGATGTCGTCGCGATCGTCGCCGAGCGGCGCTTGCGCGAAGCGACCGGGAGCGCGCAGCTCACCATGGCGCGCGACTCGTACACCTATCTCCACCTGCCGATGGTGGCCGGCATCGTTCTCTTCGCGGTCGGGGTGAAGAAGTCCCTCATCGACGTCGGCGAGCCGCTCGCGACCGTCCCCGCGGTCGCTTTGTGCGGAGGGGTCGCCCTGTACTTGGTGGCGCACATCCTCTTCCGCCTCCGCAACGTCCACTCGCTGAACCGTCAGAGGCTGGTGGTGTCCGCAGCTCCTGCTAGCGATCGTGCCGGTCGCCGTCGAGATCCCCGCGCTCGTCTCGCTCGCGCTCGTCGCGTCTCTCTGCGTCGGGCTCATCGCGTACGAGGCGGTCCGCTTCGCGGAAGCGCGAGATCGAATCCGGCACGCGGCGGAGCCCTCGATCTAGATGCGAGGCTTGCCTCAGGGAGTGAGGAGCCCCGCCAGTGTCTGATCCGTCAACCGCCGGCTGAAATCGTCGTCGAGCTGCTCCCCGCTCAGCAGGAGTCGATAGAAGACAGCGCCGTGGAGCGCGTCGACGGCGAGCTCGAGATCGGCGTCGGCGCGGATCTCCCCCCGCGCCCGGCCACGCTCGAGCGCGGCCAGCATCGCCTCCCGCCGCGCGGGGACGACGTCACGATGGAAGCCTTCGGCGAGATCCGGGTCGTGCTGGATGTCGGCGACGAGCCCGGCCACGACGTGCCCGCCGGTCGGCTCTCGGAGGACGGCGATGAGCCAGCCGAGAAGCGCGCGAATGTCGTCCCGCGCCGTCTCGCCGGAACCGGGAGCGGCCACGACCTCGGCGCTCGAGAGATACGCCTCGAGCACGAGCGCCGCGCGCGAGGGCCACCAGCGGTAGATCGTCTGCTTGCCGACACCCGCGCGAGCCGCGATGGCCTCGATGGTCACATCGGGGTAGCCGCGCTCGACGAGGAGTGCGCGGGTTGCCGCGATGATCGCCTGATGCGAGCGCTCGCTGCGGCGTCGTCCGCGGTCGGCTGCAGGACTGCTGGGCGCGTCCACGTGCGCAAAGATACCACCTAGACAAGACGTCTCGTCTCGTGCTAGTCTCTTCCTAACGAGACGCACCGTCTAGAAAAGAGGCCGATATGCGAATCGAGAAGCTCTCCCGTCTCCGCGGCCCACTCGTCCTGACGACACTGTGCTTGATCCCGCTGGCGCTGTGGGCGCGCGCCGTTCCGCTCGACAGCCGTTTCAGCGGCGACTTTGCGACCCTGACGAGCATCGCGGTGCTGCTCGCCTACGCCGGGACGGCCGCGTTCGCGCTGAACCTCGTGCTCGGCGCGCGGCTGCGGCCCGTTGAGACGCTGCTCGGCGGGCTCGACCGCATGTACAAGACCCATCGCGTCCTCGGTCAGGCCGCCTTCTGCCTCCTGCTCGGGCACGTCGTCCTGATCCTGGCCGGCCGCGCGACGATCTCGACGGACGTCGCGCTCGATCTCCTGCAACCTGGCGCGGGCCGGACGGTCTTCACGGGGGTGCTCGCCTTCGCTGGGATGACCCTCGCCATCGTCCTGACCCTGTTCGTGCGACTCGGCCACGAGGTTTTCGTCTATGTGCAGCGCACGTTCGGGCTCGTCTTCCTCGTCGCCACGTATCACGTGTTCACGACGGCCGGCGCGAAGGAGGACTCTCAGGCGCTGAACCTCTACCTCGCGGGGCTTGCGACGCTGGGCATCGCAGCATGGCTGTACCGCTCGCTGCTCGGGAATCTGCTCGTGCGGCGCCGGAGGTACGAGGTGGTTGGCGTGAATCGGCTGGACGACTCCATCACCGAGATCATGATGGAGCCCGTCGGAAAGCCGCTCAGCTTCTTGCCTGGACAGTTCGTGTTCGTCAATTTCCGCTCGCTGGCTCTTCGGGCGCAGTTCCATCCGCTCGACGTCTCGCTTCGGCGCCGCACTTTCTCGATCCGCGCCGGCGAGATCGCCAATCAGTTCCACCCGTTCTCCATCACGAGCGCGCCGGGAGAGCCGACGCTTCGGATCACCGTCAAGGCGGTCGGCGACTACACCCGCGCGCTGCGCACGCTCGAGCAAGGCGCGGAGGCGGTGGTCGAAGGGCCGTACGGCTCGTTCTCGGACCGCAACGTCGCGAACGCCAGGCAGATCTGGATGGCCGGAGGAATCGGCGTGACGCCCTTTCTCAGCATGGCCCGGAGCCTGGACGGGAGCGCGCGGTCGATCGACTTCTACTACTGCGTCGAGCACCAGCCAGAGGCGCACTTTCTCGACGAGCTCCGCGAGATCGCCCGGAGCAGAGA
>JACCTK010000029.1 GCA_013812465.1 Actinomycetota bacterium | reverse complement strand
TGGCGCAGGCGGACGTCTCTCGAACCGCCCAACCCGAGTCGACTGGACGGATGGTCGAGAAGATCTCCGAGAGTTAGAACTCGAATCAGAAAGACGCTTCGTCGCCGGGGCGGCCCGGGCGAGTGCGATGCAAGGACGCAGGGAGCCCCGATATGAGGCATATCGGGGCGACTGAGGACGCCGCAGCGCGCCGCACGGGTCGTTCCGGCGGCTCAAGGCTTCATTTTGATTCGAGTTCTTAGCGCGCCCGCGCGAAGCGGTGAACGGCCTCGAGCAGCTCCTTGCTCTTCGCACCGGCCTCTTCGGGATCTCCCGACGCGAGCGCGTCCGCGACGCAGTGGTTCACGTGGTCGTCGAGGATCCGGAAGGCAACGCTCTCGAGCGCCGTCGTCACCGCGGAGATCTGCGTCAGGATGTCGATGCAGTAGCGATCGCCCTCGACCATCCGCTCGATTCCGCGCACCTGGCCCTCGATCCGGTGCAGCCGGTGGACGAGCGCTTCCTTGTCCGCGACGTAGCCGCGGGTCTCGCTCACGCCGCCGCTCCCTCACGGGACGAGTGGAACCGCCTCAAACGCAGCGAGTTCGTGACGACGAACACGCTCGAGAACGCCATTGCCGCCGCCGCCACGATCGGGTTCAAGAGCCCGGCCATCGCCAGCGGGATCGCCGCGACGTTGTAGGCGAACGCCCAGAAGAGGTTCCCCTTGATCGTCCGCAGCGTTCGTCGCGCGAGTGAGATCGCGTCCGCGGCGGCGCGGAGGTCGCCCGAGACGAGCGTGATGTCCGAAGCCTCGATGGCGACGTCTGTGCCGGTGCCGATAGCGAGTCCGAGATCGGCCTGGGCCAGCGCGGGCGCGTCGTTGATGCCGTCACCGACCATCGCCACAACCTCGTTCGCCTCCTGGAGCCTGCGGATCTCGGCCACCTTCTCGTCGGGATAGACCTCGGCCAGCACACGATCGATCCCGACTTCGCGTGCTATGCGCTCCGCGTTCTCTCGGCCGTCACCGGTGAGGAGAACGGGAGTCAGGCCGAGCTGCCTCAGCTCCGCGATCGCCTCCACGCTCGTCGGCTTGACCGAGTCGCGGACGGTGAGCGTCGCCCTGGGCTCTCCGTCCCAGGACACCGTGATGGCCCCGTTGCTCCGCCCGACCTCGACCTGATGTCCTTCGACGACACCGGACACGCCGACGCCGGGAACGTTGCGAAAGTCGATAACCGGGGAGAGCTCCCCGATCTCGGCTCGCGCTGCGGCGGCCACGGCTTGCGCGATCGGGTGCTCGGACGCCGCTTCGACCGCGCCCGCGAGCGACAGCACCTCGGCGCGCGTGGCGCCGTTCAACGTCGTGACGCCGGTCAGCTGCACCCTTCCCTCGGTGACGGTCCCGGTCTTGTCGAGGACGACCGTCGTGATCCGCCGCGTGCGCTCGAGGGTCTCGGGGCCCTTGATGAGGATCCCGAGCTGAGCCCCACGACCGGTGCCGACCATGAGCGCAGTGGGAGTCGCGAGTCCGAGAGCGCACGGGCAGGCGATGATCAGCACCGCCACCGCGGCGGAGAACGCAGCCGTCGCATCGCCGGTGACCGCGATCCAGCCTGCCAGCGTCGCAAGCGCCAGCCCGAGCACGATCGGGACGAAAACGGCAGAGACGCGGTCGACGAGCCGCTGAATGGGCGCCTTGCCGGACTGCGCTTCTGCGACGAGACGCGCGATCTGCGCGAGCGCGGTCTCCTCGCCGACCTTCGTCGCGCGGACGACGAGCCGGCCGTAGGTGTTGATCGTGGCGCCGGCGAGATCGGATCCCGGCCCCACGTCGACCGGAACAGGCTCGCCCGTGAGCATCGACTGATCGACGGCAGAGTCGCCTTCGACGACCACGCCGTCGGTGGGAATCTTCTCGCCTGGGCGGACGACCATCAGCTCACCGGGAATCACGTCCTCGATGGCGACCGCCACCTCCTCGCCGTCACGCAGCACGTGAGCTTGCTTGGCGCCGAGATCGAGCAGCGCGCGGATCGCCGCGCCCGAGCGTCTCTTCGCGCGTGCCTCGAGGTACCGGCCGACGAGGATCAGCGTCGTGATCACCGCGGCGACCTCGAAGTAGGTGTGCCCGTCGTCGAGAAAGACGAGCGCGACCGCCGACCAGACCCACGCTGCCAGCGTCCCGATCGAGATGAGCGTGTCCATCGTCGCAGCGAGATGCCGCGCGCCCCGAGCTGCGGCGCGGTGGAAGCCGAGCCCTGCCCAGAGGACGACCGGCGTCGCCAGCGCGAACGCCAGCCACTCCCAGCCTCCGAACTGGAGTGGCGGGATCATCGCGAGCACGGTCAGCGGAACGGTCAGCCCGATCGCCACAGCGAGCCGCGTGCGGAGCGCTCGGGCGCGATCGTCTGCGTGGCTCGCGTCCGCCGACCTACGAGCGTGGTAGCCCGCCGCCTCGACCGCTTGCACGAGGTCCGCTACCGCAACGCGGCCCGCGTCGTAGCGCACCGCGGCCTGCTCGGTCGCGTAGTTGACCGACGCCTCGACGCCCTCGAGCTTGTTGAGCTTGCGCTCGATGCGGGTCGCGCAGGCGGCGCACGTCATACCCTCGAGCGCGAGGTCGACCCGGGTCTCGGGTGTCTCGACCGTGGTCACGCGATCTCGTAACCCGCTTCCGCTATCGCCGCCCGCAGCGCGACCTCATCGAGCTCGCGGCCCTGGATCGTGACGCGCTTGTCGTCGAGGTCGACGTCGATCTCGTCGACGCCGGCCACCTCGGAGACCTCCTCGCGAATCGACGCGGCGCAGTGCGCGCAGTGGATCGCAGGAACGCTGTAGGTGATGATCACGAAGCTCCTCTCACGTCTCGTCGGAGAGAAGAGTATACCCTATCGGGGTATCAGTGATCCGCCTTCTCGGCGAGGCGCCCCGAGCGGATCGTCTCGGCCATGGCCTTCGACTCCTCGCGATACCACGTCCCGTCCTCGAACTCGATCGCAGGCAGATAGTGCTGGCCGGTGTGCTCGATCACGTCCTTCCGCTTGCCGCGCGGGTACGTCGGCTCGATGACGTTCTCGTGCTCGATCCCCTGCTCGTCGAGCGCCTGCTGCACCGTCCAGCACGCTCCGACCTTGAATCGGACGAACCTGCAGCGGTGAAACTTGACCGCGATCAGTGGTCACTCCGGGAAGTCCGGCGCCGCTGGGCCGAGCGAAAACCGAGCAGCGCTAGGACGCAGGGAGCCTCGATATCAGTAGATATCGGGGCGGGGTTTCGGGGCCCCCAGGAAGTGCGCAGCACTTTCTGGGGTAGGACTGAGGACGACGCGATGCGAAGCGTTTGTAGCCGGCCAAGCGGCGTCGGGTTTGCCGGAGCGACCACTACAGACCTTCGATCCGGCTGGCGCCCACGATGGCCTCGTCTCCATCGGCCAGACGGACGAGCGCCTTCCCCTTGCCGTCGTAGTCCGGCGACCAGACCACGAGAGTGGCATCCTCACCGTTCACCCGACACGCGCGCCCGTCCTCTCCGTCGAGGCCGCGCCAGAAGCGAACGAAGGGGTTCTCCTCCCATTCGCGGCCCAGAGTGGTCTCGTCGGTGTGCCCCGGAAGCACGCGAAGCTCGTGCGAGAGCGCCATTAGCGCGTCCATGACCGAGTGCCGAACCTCGTCGGCGGCGCCCCCGCCAACCGAATCCTTGAAGAGCGTGTCCCCCGTGAAGCAGAGCTCGTTCCCGACGACGAACGAGACGCCGTCCTCGGAATGCCCCGGCGTCGCCACGACCTTGATCCGCAGGTCGCCCGTCTCGACCGCGCCCGTCGTCACCTCCAAGCCGTAGCGGTCGACGAGCTCGTCGTTGCCGGCGACATGATCGGCGTGATTGTGCGTGACCAGCAGGTGCGTCGGAGTGAAGCCCTCGCGCTCGACGACCGCGACCAGCGGCTCGAGCGGCGCTCCCGAGTCGACGAAGACCGCGGTTCCCTGATCGTCCGCGAGGAGGTAGGCATTCGAGAGCCACGACGAGTGCATGCTTCGCTCCACGAGCATCGGCACGACATGGTACGGGAGACCGCTGCCCGGACGTGAGAGAATCCGCGCGTCCCACTACTGCCGGCCGAGGGAGGTCAGATGAGCGGAGGTCAGATGAGCGGAGGTCAGATGAGCACCGTGGACACGATGTTCGACGAGCGCGAGGTCCTGCGCTCGGCCTCGGGCGCGTGGTGGGTGTTTCTCGTCACGGGGATCGCCTGGCTCGTGTTCTCGGTGATCGTCTTCCGCTTCGACATCACCAGCGTGAGGTCGATCGGGATCCTCTTCGGCGCCATGGCCATCGTTGCGGGCGCGAACGAGTTCCTCGCCCTCGTCGTCTCGACCATCGGCTGGAAGTTTGTGCACGGGATCATGGGCGCGGCATTCATCCTCATCGGCCTCTTCGCGTTCGTCGAGCCGGGGAGCGCGTTCGCAGCTCTGGCCTCGGTGATGGGCTTCTACTTCCTCTTCAAGGGCATCCTCGACATCTCCATCGCGATGACGACGAGAGGTGAGTTCGACCTCTGGTGGCTCCAGCTCTTCGCCGGCATCCTCGAGATCGCGCTCGCGTTCTGGGTGGCCGGGAACTTCGAGCAGAAGGCGACCC
>JACCTK010000011.1 GCA_013812465.1 Actinomycetota bacterium | reverse complement strand
CGATCCGCCTGCTGAGGTTCCAGACGGGAAATCGCGACGTCGCGATTCACGTCGCCGGCGGCGTGGCAGACCGGATGGGACCTGAGGAGCTCGCGGGATTCGCGACCGCGGTCTCGGACGACGGAGGTACGATCGGGGTGAGCCTGTACGACTGGGCGACGACGCCTGCCGAGCACTGGCGGGTTCTCCGCCAAGTCACTTCTTAGCCCCACGCCTCACGTAGCCGGTCACGGGTCTCGAGCAGGTGCTCGGGCAGCACCTTCACGTCGGCGAGCACCGGCATGAAGTTCGTGTCGCCGGACCAGCGCGGGACCACGTGCAGATGGACGTGGTCGGCGATGCCGGCGCCTGCCGGGCGACCCAGGTTCCAGCCCAGGTTGAAGCCGTCCGGGCCGTAGATTCGACTCAGTGCGGCGATGCCTGCGACTGCCAGCCGGTGGAGCTGAAGCGCTTCCTCGTCCGTCAAGTCTCCGAACGTCCCGACGTGTCTCTGCGGAGCGGCCATCAGGTGGCCGGATGAGTACGGGTACTTGTTCAGGAGCACCGTCGCCGATGGCCCTCGATGGACGACGAGCGACTCGCCCTCGGGAAGCTCGCCCGCACCCTCGACGCAGAAAACGCAGCCGGAGAGCTCGTCTGCTTGCGCGATGTACTCGAGTCGCCAAGGCGCCCAGAGCGGCTTCGTCATAGGAGGGTTCTACCAGCGCATCCGAGCCGCGACCCGTCCACGTACGATCGTCGGCCCCCATGCGTTCGCCCATAGGCACAGCCGGAGTCGGCGCTGCGATGTCGGTTGCGCTGCTGCTCGCAGGCTGCGGACAAGCCGAGACGTCTCTCGCCGAGGACGAGGCGACCGTGGAGCGGGTCGCCGATGGGGATTCGCTCGTTCTGCGCGGGGGAGCGCGCGTGCGGCTGCTCCAGATCGACGCTCCCGAGCTCGGAGAGGAGGAGTGCCATGGCAGGGAGTCGCTGCGAGAGCTCGAGGACATGCTGCAGCCAGGAGACGCGATCGTCCTCGAATCCGATCCGCGCCTCGACCGGATCGATCGCTACCAACGTCTGCTGCGCTATGTGCTCTCCGTGGACTCGGACACGAATGTGAACGTCGAGCTCGTCCGCCGAGGAGCGGCGACACCTTTCTTCCGAGGCGACAGACGTGGCGAGTACGCCGACACGCTGCTCGACGCCGTCAGCGACGCTCGCGACGAGCGTCGCGGCATGTGGCGCGCATGCCGAGTGTCGTGGGCGCCGCAGCGACAGGTCGAGACCAGGCGGCGGTAATGGGCGTCCCTCGCACGAGGGACGTCTCACCGCCTATGCCGTACCTTCGGGTCGGCGTTCCTGGACCTCAAGTGGGCGCTGCGCAAAGCCGATCACGCTCAACTGTGATCTCAAGCCGACAGAAGAGGGAGGGGCAGCGATGACTGCGGCCCAGTTCGAGCTAATCGACGAGACAGAAGCGGAGGCCATCCTTCGCTGGCGGTTCGAGGAACTCGTCCGTTCCGGCTATGACGTCGGGTCGGCGCTCGTTCTCGCCTCGCATGTCGAGGTCGACCTGCACGAGGCTTCGGCGCTCCCGCGCCGGGGCTGTCCTTCAGAGACTGCACTGCGGATTCTTCTCTAGCACGGGGAAAGCTACGGCCGGGCCCCGATGCGGCGGGGACCCGGCCAGCCACCAACTCGGATCCGGCGACGCGTACACTCCGGGTCGCCGTGTCGAACGATGTGTCCGAGCTGCAGGAGCGCGCGGGGGAGAACGAGTCCCGCTACCGGAATCTCAACGAGCGCATGGAGCCGCACAACGCGGTGCACGTCTGGGTCGATCCGCCGATGCCGGACTGGGTCTGCGAGTGCGCCTCGACCGAGTGCATGAACCCGGTTCGGCTGACGCTCGCGGAGTACGAAGCCGTCCGGGCCGAGGCGACACACTTCTTCGTCGTCCCAGGCGATGACCACCTCTCCCTTGCCGTCGAGCACGTCATCGAGCGACACGAGCGCTATTGGGTCGTTCAGAAGATCGGGGAAGCGGCAGAGGTCAGCGAGGAACTCGATCCGCGGTCCTAATCAGGGCGCGGCTTCGCCGACGAACGAGGGCGAGGCGAGCCTCGCTCCTACGAATCGCTCAAGACGTTTTCGCGTCACAGCCAGCGCTTGAAGCGGAAGAAGCCGAGTGCTGCCGCCGCGACTGCCGCCAGGGCGGCGACGATCACCCAGAACGCCTCCCGCGTGCCCTCGCCCGGAAAGAGCACGTTCATCCCGAAAAGCCCGGTCACGAGCGTGAGCGGGAGAATCGTCACGCTGATCACCGTGAGCAGCCGCAGGACGTCGTTCTGGCGGTGTGAGATCACCGATTCGTTCGTCGACTCGAGGCCGTCGACGACCTCCTTGTAGTTGTCGAGCAGGTCCCAGATGCGCTCGGCGGCGTCGACGATGTCGTCGAAGTAGAGCTCGAGCTCCTCGGGCAGGAAGGTCTCGACGCGTCGCTCCAGCACTCTGAGCGTCGACCGCTCGGGCTTGATGATCTTGCGGTAGGAGATGATCTCCTGCTTGACGTTGGAGATGTCGCGGACGACCTCCTCGGACGCGCCCTCGAACATCTCGTCCTCGATCACGTCGAGCTTGTGCGCGATCTTGTCCAGGATCGGGAAGCAGTAGTCGAAGAGGTCGTCCAGCACCTCGTACAGAAGCCGGCCGGAGCCGCGCGCGAAGAGCTGCTCGCGAAGGTTCTCGTCCTCCTCGCAGCGGCGGAAGAGCCGGGTGACGGGCAGGAGCTCGCGGTTGGGGATGGTGACGATGTAGTCGTGCCCGATGAAGAGGTCGAGCTCGGCCGCGTTCAGCCGCTGCACGGACTGGTCGAAGACTGGGAAGTGGAGCACGCTGAAGAGGTACCCATCCTCCTCGTAGTCGTCCACCTTGGGGCGCTGGCGCTTCGAGACGACGTCCTCCACGTCCAGCGGATGCCAGCCGAAGCGCTCGGCGAGACCCTGCGCCGTCTCCACGTCTGGCGCGACGACGTTGATCCAGGTGAGGCCGCTAGCGGAGAGCTCGTGGACGACCGGCGTCGGACGCAGGGCGATAGAGCCCGTGCCACGGGCCGAGCGAGAACGCCGGATGCGGGGGAGGCTCGGCACCGGTACTGAGAGGGTCGTCCAAGGTCAGGGTCAGGGCCATGTTCGCGATTCTAGCTCCGGAGCCTTCTCGACCGTTTCAGCTGCCGCGGGAGCGGGCTACGAATCAGGCGGCGACGGAAACAGGCGTGCGGCGAGCGCGCGCCGGCAGGGTGCCCTCCACTAGCAGCGCAAGCCCGCCGCCGATAGCGCAGAAGAGGGCGGCTGCTATCCAGACGCCGCTCGGCGAGTACTCGAGGACGAAGCCGCCGACGGCTGGGCCGAGCGCGAAGCCGACCTGCCAGGACAGGGCGGAGAGCGCCATGTAGCGACCGAGCAGCCGTGGCTCGGCGAGCTCGACGACGAGCGGGGCCTGAACCGCGCCATGCAGGCATTCGCCCACGGCGAACACCACGATCGCCAGGGTCAGGATCAGCGTCGCCGCGACCGCGGTCCTGGCGCCCGAAACGGGCACGACCAGCCAGGCCGCCGCCCAGAGCAAGCCGAGGAGGCCGAGCGCAGGCATCCTACGGCGTCCCTGTGAGAGGCGTGCGATGGGAAGCTGGAGGAGGACGATTACGACCGTGTTCACCAGGAACACGATCCCGATCTGCGTCTCCGAGACCGCCGCCTCGTTCTTCGCGTAGACGGGCAGGAGCTCGAAGCCGGAAAAGCCCGCGAAGATGAAGAGCGCGTTGAGCCCGATCACCGCTACGAACGGCCGGTGGCGGAGAACGTCTCGGTACGAGCCTCGAGCGCCTGGCTCGCGCGCATGCGCTCCGAGCGACGGTGAGGGCACCAGCGCGAGCATGACCGCTGCGTACGCCACGAACGTCAGGGAGTTGAGCAGGAAGAGGACGGTGAACGAACCCGGAGACTCGGTCGTGGCGATGAGCCCGCCCGCGAGCGCGCCGAGGCCGATCCCCAGATTCATGACGACGCGCTGCATCGCGAAGGCCGCCGGTCGCTGCTCCGTCGGCGTCAAGCCGGCGATCAACGTCGACTGCGAAGGCCAGAAGGCGCCGACTCCGATCCCCGTGATCGCCGCGACGACGAATCCCTGCCACGGATCGTGGACGAACGGGTACAGCGCGTAACCCACGGCGAGAATGCCGAGCGCGATCGCCAAGAGCTTCCGCCCTCCGAAACGGTCGATCTGCGCGCCGAAGATCGGCCCGGCGACGATGCTCGCGAGCGCGTGCGAGCCGACGATTAGTCCCACGATCCCGAGGCCGATGCCGCGGACGTTGTGCAGGTAGATGAAGAGGAAGGGCAGCGTGATGCCGTTCCCGAAGGCGTTGACGAGCCCGCCCACCTGGAGGGTCGTGACGGAGCGGGGGAGAGGCGGGAAGTACGTTCGAAGGAGGCCGGACATCGTGAGACACTAGCCAGGGTGGGGAATGCGCAGTGGCAACCCGGCGAGGTCGTCGTCTGGCGTGAGCGGTGGCGCGGTCAGGCGTACGCGGCCCTGCCGATCCGCGTCGTTCGAGACGGCGACGACGAAACCGTGGTCTACCTCGCCGAAGGAACGGAGTTCGGATTTCCGCCCGAGGGATGGCCGTTCGAGGGAGAGCACCCCTGGACGGACCGAGGAGCGTGGACCGGCCACGGCGTCCTTGTCCGGCTTTGCCCGGGCGAGGCTCACTCGATCTGGCACTTCTGGAAGGAGCCGGAGCGGCGCTTCGCCGGCTGGTACGTGAACCTCCAAGCGCCATTCGTACGAGACGGCAGGGTGCTCGAGACGCAGGATCACGAGCTCGATCTCATGATTCGTCCTGGTCGGTCGTGGCGCTGGAAAGACGAGGAGAAAATGGAGGATTGGGTCCGGCAGGGTCGTTTCACACCCGCCGAGGTCGCCGCGATCCGCGCGGAAGGCGAGCGCGTGCTTGCCGCCTGGCCGTTTCCGACTGGCTGGGAGGACTGGCACCCGGATCCCAGCTGGCGAGTCCCGAAGCTCCCGAGCGACTGGAGCTGGACATGAGCGCGTCAAGCGCCTGGTATCCGCGCTCGAGCAACTGTCGTAGGCGGGAATGCCGGCCCCTACTGGCGGTGCTACGCGTCGAATACGTGATCGACGAGCGGGAAAACGTGGGGCTTGCTCAGGACATCCGTCGAGTCGACGAACTGATCGATGGCGCCCGTCAGTGGAAGTGAGCCGAGCCACGGATCGGACACGCGCTCGAGGCACGCTTCGACGAAGCGGCCAGAGCCGAGGACCCGGAAAGGGCGGTCGTGGAAGCGGCCCACGGTCTCGTCCACGGTCTCAGTGATCCCGAGCGCGTTGTGACGCGCCGCTATCGTCGTCACGACCTCGACGAGCGCCGTCTCGCGAGCCTCGTGGTCAGTCGCGGCCAAGACCTCGAGGAGCGCGTCTCCTAGGGCATCGAACGCATCGAGTTGGCGAAACGCCGACCCGAGCCACTTGCTGTACGGCGCGTAGCGGCGCTCTTGGAGAAAGCACATGCGCACGACGTCCCGGACGAGCCGAGCGGCGACGATCCGCGATCCCAGCTCGTCGCCGACCTCCGCGGTGCGACCGACGAACGGCTCCTCCTGATCGATCCGCCGCCACTGGCACGCGATGAGCCAGAGCCAGACGTCGTCCGGGTACCAAGCGAGCGCTTCTCGCGCCGGTACGAGTTCCCCGAGGCCATCGTGGAAGACGTCTCCAGCGGTGACCTCGAGCAGGAACTGCTGCGGGACCGTGAGCCAGCCTCGTGTCGAGATGGGCTCACGCGGATCGAAGCCGAGCTTCTCGCGCAGCCAGATGTCGAGCTCGTGGACCTCGACGTGAGCTGTGACCGGATACGCGTCCCAGCCGTAGCGCGTCGGCCAGCCCTGGAACTCGTCCGGAAGCCCGCGCTCGACTGCGTTTCGTACTCGAGACACGTCAGCGCCCGCGACGAAGACCTGGAGCCGTGGCCCCCAACCATGGTCGGTCGAGCGCTCGGTGTCGAACCCGAGGATGTCGGATCCAGTTCCAAGCAAGGCCGCCGAGTGCTCGGTTGAGCCGATGAGCGGTGCCACGACCTCCTCGTAGAACGTACGCGCAAGCGCCAGCCCGGGAACGAACGCACGCATCGAGCCGATGGTACGGATGGCACCAGCGGCCGCTCAAAATAGAGGTTGTATCCGGCAGCCGACTTCACACCCCGAGACGTGGAATCCTGCGTTGACATAAAGGGGTCTTGGGTCTTGCGCGGGCGAAATCTGCGCTGGCAGATTCCGCCCTTGCGCCTACGAGACGCGGTAGTACTGCACCGGCACGACCACGCTCGTCGCGAACTTGTCGTGCCAGGTCTGCTTTTCCTTGTCCCAGAGCATCCAGAGGTAGCCGAGCAGGCACACGATCCCGGAGACGATGCGGCCGAGGTAGCGGACGACGCCGCGCCCGTAGCCGATCGGGCCGCCGCTCGAGAAATCGATCACGCGGATGCCGAGCGCCTTCTTGCCGAGCGTTTGGCCGCTCGCCCCGCCCTCCAGATATCCGAAATAGGCGATACCGATGAGCAGGCTCAGTCCGGAGCCGACGGTCTCATCGAAGATCGCAGCGAAAACGACGTACACGATGCCGAGCAGGATCGTGTCGATCAGGTAGGCGACGAGGCGGCGGCCGAAGCTGGCGCGCGGCCCGCTCGGTCCCTGCGC
>JACCTK010000005.1 GCA_013812465.1 Actinomycetota bacterium | reverse complement strand
CGGCACGATCGCTCCGAGCGACAGGCCGGAGCGAAAGAGCGGCACCGATGTCAATCCGAAGCCGAAGACATACGCGAGTCCGATCGCGGCCGCGATCGTGGCGAGGTTGCCCCAGCCGAACGCGGTGCCGATCGCCATTCCCGCGACCTCGCCGATAACACAGCCCGTGAGGCAATGCGTGGTTGCCGAGACTGCGAGGGAGTTGAGGCTTCGCGTCTCGTGGCCGCCGTGCTCGCTATGGACGGCGCCTTCGCTCATCTCCATGCTGCTACCCCTCAGGACCGCGCTCCAACCGTCAAGCGCCGCTGATGGCCGTCGGCTTCATCCGCTACAAGGTCTCCATGAGACGTCGGTCCATCCTCTCGCTGGCCATCGCACTCGCTCTCGCCGGATCGCTGGCGGCTTCGACTTCGGCGCCGACTCAGGCGGCGTCAACCGAGCTCGGCCTTGCGCTCGGAAGAGCGCTGGTCACGCCCGGTGTCGCCGCGAGCCGCACGGCCGCGCTCGCTGTCGATCTCGAGACGGGCGCCGTGGTGTTCAGCAGAAACGCGGGATTCGCGCTCGTGCCGGCATCCGCAGAGAAGCTCGCTGTCTCCTTCGCCGCGCTCCGGCTTCTCGGCCCCGGGTACCGCTTCCGGACGGAGGTAGCCGGACGCGGCGAGCTCACCGATCACGTCTGGCGCGGCGACCTCTTCCTCGTCGGTTACGGCGATCCCACACTCACGCCGGCCGATCTCGACGCGCTCGCCCGCGACGTCGCAGCCTGGGGTATCCGGCGCGTGACCGGGCGCGTGCTCGGCGACGAGCGGCATTTCGATTCGCTCCGCGGCGCTCCGAGCTGGCTGCCATGGTTCGTGGGTCAGGAGTCCGCGCCGATCTCCGCCCTCTCGGTCGACGACATCGTGACCTCGGGCGCCGACAGCTCTGCCTCGGCTGCCGCCCGAGCCTTCACCCTGGCACTCGCGCGCCGCGGCATCTCCGTCACGCGGTCGTCAGGCGCCGGCAACGCGCCCGCGGATGTGCTCCCACTGGCCCTCGATCTCTCCGATCCGCTCGCGGAGATCGTCCGGACGATGAACCGGGAGAGCGACAACTTCATCGCCGAGATGCTGTTGAAGGAGCTCGGCGCCGGTATCGCCCGCCGTGGCTCCACGCCGACGGGAGCGGAGGTCGTGCTCACCGAGCTCCGGGAGGCCGGCGTGCCGACGAACGGAGTTCGCATCGCCGACGGCTCGGGCCTGTCGCGAGCGGACCGGCTGACGACCGAGGCGCTCGTGGCGATCCTGCGGAAGGGGTCAGCCGATCCGGCGATCCGCGATGCGTTCGTCACGTCGCTCGCCGTCGCGGGCATATCCGGAACTCTGAAGCGCCGGCTCGATCGCCGATCGACCAGGGGACGCGTCATCGCCAAGACCGGGACGACGCGCGTCTCGTCCGCGCTTGCGGGATTCGTCCGCCGCCGCTACGTCTTCGCCATCATCCAGAACGGCTCGCCCGTGCCCTACTGGACCGCACGACAAGCGCAAGATCGATTCGTGACGGTCCTAGCTCGCTCGTAGCAACGACGTGAGGTCGGCCTCGGACAGAATTGGGACTCCGAGCTTCTCCGCCTTCTGCGCCTTCGAGCCCGGGCTCTCGCCGACGACGACTCCGGTGGTCTTGGTCGACACGGACTCCGACACCTTCGCGCCGAGGGCCTCCAGGGCCGCCTTCGCCTCCTCCCGCTTGAAGGTCTCGAGGGTCCCCGTGATCACGTACTGCTGCCCGGTCAGCGCGCCCTCAGCCGGGCGCTCTTCCTCCGCGCTCTCCATCTGGATGCCGAGCTCGCGGAGCTCTCCGACCAGCGCTTGGTTCTCCTCGTCCGAGAACCACTCGGCGATAAGCACCGCCCGGTCCGGTCCCACTCCCTCGACCTCCTCGAGCTCGGACTGGGTCGCGGCCACGAGCGCGTCGACGGAGCGGAAGTGCTGCGCGAGGTTGCGGGCGATCACCCAGCCGACCTTGGGGATGTTGAGACCGAAGAGCACACGCGAGAACGGCTGCTCCTTCGAGCGCTCGATCGACGCGATCGCGCGCGCGGCTGAGATCTCGGCGTATCCCTCGAGCGCTTCCAGCTGCTCCGTCGTCACGCGATAGAGGTCCGGGAGCGAGCGAACGAGACCCTCGTCCCACAGCTTCTTGATCGTGTTGCCGCCGACCCCCTCGATGTCCATCGCCGAGCCCGCCCAGTGGTAGAGCGTCTCCAAGCCGCGCGAGGGGCAGGCGCGGTTCGGGCAGCGGTGCATGACCTCGCCTTCGGGCTTCACGATCTCGGCGTGGCAGAGAGGGCAGCGCTTGGGCATCTTCCACGGCTTCGTCCCGGATTCGTGCTCGCCCGCGGGTCCGACGACTTGCGGGATGACATCGCCTGCACGCTGGACGACGACGAGGTCGCCGACTCGGATGTCCTTGCGCCTGATGTCGTCCTCGTTGTGCAGGGTCGCGCTGGAGACCGTCACGCCGCCGACCTGCACGGGCTCGAGCTCGGCCAGCGGGTTCAGCACGCCTGTGCGCCCGACACGAACGTGGATCGCCAGCAGCCGCGTCACCGCAGCCGTCGGCGCCCACTTGTACGCGCGGGCGAAGCGCGGCCTACCGTGGAGCGATCCGAGGATCTCCTGCTGCGCGAAGGAGTCGACCTTGATCACGATTCCGTCGATCTCGTATCCGAGTTCGCCGCGCCTGGCCTCCCAAGCGGCGCAGGTCTCCGCCACCTCCTCGATCGACTCGAGCCGCTCGGCGTCCGGGTTCGTGCGGAAGCCGAGCTCGCGCAGCCACGCGAGCGTCTCCCACTGCGTCTGGGGCGCCGAGTCGTCGCGCACGCCGACGCCAAAAACGTAGATCGAGAGCGGTCGCTCTGCCGTCATCGCGGGGTTGAGCTGGCGGAGCGAGCCCGCTGCCGCGTTCCGAGCGTTCGGCGCAGGTTTCTTGCCGGCTACGAGCTGAGCGTCGGTGAAGCGCGCGAATCCCGCGAGCGGAAAGTAGATCTCGCCGCGCACCTCGAGGGTGCCGGATGGAGCCGGCTCGTGGAGGCGGAGCGGCACCGACCGCAAGGTGCGCAGGTTTCCGGTCACGTCCTCGCCGCGCAGCCCATCTCCCCGCGTCGCGCCACGCACGTAGACGCCATTCTCGTAGACGAGCGAGACCGCCGATCCGTCGATCTTCGGCTCGAGCACGTACGCGACGGCTTCGTCGGTTCCCAACCTCTTGCGCACGTCGTCCGCCCACTTCGAGAGCGCCTCTACGGTTGTGACCTTCTCCAGCGAGCCCATGGGAGACAGGTGCTCGACCTTGCGAAACCCATCCGCGGGCGGAGCACCGACGCGCTGCGTCGGGGAGTCGGGCGTGACGAGCTCCGGATGCTCGTCCTCGAGC
>JACCTK010000365.1 GCA_013812465.1 Actinomycetota bacterium | reverse complement strand
TCGTCGGAGATCTCGGTTTCGAGCGCCGCGGCTCCTCTCTTGACGATGGCCGCGATGTCCTCCTCCGAGAGAGCTTCGAGCTCGATCACCGTGCAGCGTGAGAGCAGCGCCGAGTTCACCTCGAAGTACGGGTTCTCGGTCGTCGCCCCAATCAGCGTCACGAGGCCGTCCTCGACCGCATGCAGCACCGAGTCCTGCTGGGCCTTGTTGAAGCGGTGGATCTCGTCGATGAACAGGATCGTGCGCAGCCCGTTGGCGCCGAGGCGGTCGCGCGCCGCCGCGATGATGCCGCGGACGTCATCCACCCGAGCCGACACGGCGGAGATCTCCTCGAACGCGGCGCCGGTTCGCTCCGCGACGATGCGCGCGATCGTCGTCTTACCGGTGCCGGGCGGACCGAACAGGATCATCGAAGGCGGGCGGTCCTGTTCGATCGCGAGCCGCAGCGCCGAGCCCGGGCCCAGGACGTGCTGCTGGCCGACGAGCTCGTCGAGCGTGCGGGGACGTAGGCGAACGGCGAGCGGCGCGTTCTCCGCCTGCCGCTCCTTCGCGGCCTCCGAGAAGAGGTCTGTCATGCCGCGAAGTATGCTCAGCCGGTGGCTCCACACTCGGATCCTGGCCCCGAGCCCGAGGACTACTCCCAGCCCGTTCTCGAGGGTCGAGCGCCTTCGGACTACGAGCGCTACCTGAACACGGAGGGGCTGCTCGCGCTTCAAAAGGGCTCGACCGAGTGGGTGCACCGGGACGAGCTCTTGTTCCAGGTCACGCACCAGGCATCCGAGCTCTGGCTGAAGCTCGCCGGCAGCGACGCCGGCGAGGCGGCGCGGCTGATCGAGGAGGGCGACCTGGCGGGCGCCCTTCGTCTTCTCGACCGCTCGTCGCTCTGCATCCGCTACGTCATCCAGCAGCTGGACATGCTCGAGCACATGTCTCCGTGGGAGTACCAGGAGATCCGCAAGGTGCTGGGGCACGGCTCGGGATTCGACTCGCCCGGGTGGAATGCATTGCGGCACGTGTTCCCGCGTCTGGGGCAGGCGTTTCACCGAGCGCGCCGCGCCGCCTCGCTGTCCCTCGCCGATGTGTACGTCCAGGGGCGCGAGCACGAGCATCTCTACCGGCTCGCGGAAGCGCTCATCGAGCTCGACGAGCAGGCGCAGCACTGGCGCCTCCGCCATTATCAGGTGGTCGCGCGCGTGATCGGCGACAAGGTCGTCGGAACGCAGGGGACTCCGGTGGAGCTGCTCGGGCGGCTCGTCTCGAGGACGTCCTTTCCAGAGCTCTGGGAAGTTCGGAACGAGCTGACGGCGCTGTCGAAGGCGAAAGAGACGGAGTGGGCTCGGGATGAATCCTGACCTCCACCCTGTTGCCACGAGCCTGCGGGACGAGGTCACCCAGCTCCTGCAGGGGCTGCTCCGGATCAACACGGTCAATCCGCCGGCGAACGAGACGGTCGCCGCAGAGCACCTCCGCACATACCTCGCCCGCGACGGGATCGAGTGCGACTTCTTCGCCCGCGAGCCGCATCGCGCCAACCTCGTCGCCCGGATTCCCGGAGGCGACGGGCCTTCGCTGGCCTTCCTGTCGCATACGGACACGGTTCTCGCCGACCCGGCCGAGTGGGATCGCGATCCGTGGTCCGGCGATCTGGTCGACGGCGAGGTATGGGGTCGCGGCGCTCTCGACATGAAGGGCCAGGTGGCGGCTTCGGCCGTGGCCTTTGCCTCGCTCGCGCGCGAGGGCTTCGTCCCCTCAGGCGACCTGTTGCTCATCGTGGTCGCCGACGAGGAGGTCGGCGGGGCGGGAGGAGACGACGGCTACGGGCTCCGTTGGCTCGTGCAGGCGCACCCAGAGGCCGCACGCTGCGACTACGCGATCAACGAGGGAGGGGGCGAACGGCTCGTCCTCGGCAGGGCGCCGGTGTATCTGTGCGCGACTGCGGAGAAGATGTCAGCGCCGTTCAAGCTGCGCGTCCACGGCCGAAGCGGGCATGCCTCGATGCCCGGCATCGCCGACAACGCGCTGGTGAAGGCCGCACGCTACGTCGAGGCGCTCGGCACGTACGAGCCGACTCCGGAGCTCATTCCCGAGGCCCGCGGCTTTCTGGAAGCGGTGCTCGGGGAGGCCCCTCCGGTCGAGGAGGCGCTCGCGCGGGCGCAGGCGCTCGACCCCATGCTGCCCGCGCTCGTCCAGCCGCTTCTGGCGCTGACGCTGTCGCCGACGATGATCGACGCCTCGCACCAGACGAACGTGATTCCCGCGCTCTGCGAGGTGACCGTGGACTGCCGTCTGCTTCCGGAGCAGAC
>JACCTK010000347.1 GCA_013812465.1 Actinomycetota bacterium | reverse complement strand
GGACAGCGTCGACCTCCGCCGGCGAACGCACGTTGTGCGCGAGCGTGACGCCGCCCCAACCACCGGAGTCCGCCACAGCTGTGTCCCCGGCAAGCTGCTCACGACTCCAGAGCGCGACGATCATCCCGCCTGCCTGGAAGAAGACGACGTCGTCATCCTGCGCGGCGCCGGTTGTCCAACCGAGCGCCTCGTAGAACGCCCGCGCGCGGCCGATGTCGGCGACGCCGAGCGTGATCAGGCTCACGCGCTGCTCCATCACTCCCACTATGGCGCATCTCGCGCATGGGTCGCTATCGTCCGCGCGCCATGCGGATCGGCGTCGCCAAGGAGATCAAGCCCCAGGAGCATCGGGTCGCCCTCACCCCCGCGGGGGCACGCGAGCTCATGCAGCGCGGGCATGACGTCCTCGTGGAGGCCGGCGCCGGGCTCGGGAGCGCATTTACGGATGAGATCTACGAGCGCGCGGGGGCGACCATCGTCTCCGCGGACGATGTGTGGGGCCGCTCCGAGCTCCTGCTCAAGGTGAAGGAGCCGATCGCGATCGAGTACCCAAGACTGCGCCCTGGCCTGACGCTCTTCACGTACCTGCACATCGCCGCCGACGAGCCCCTGACCAGGGCGCTCGTGGACTCCGGCATCACCGGAATCGCCTACGAGACCGTTGAGACCGACCTCGGCGGACTGCCCCTTCTCGCTCCGATGAGCGAGATCGCCGGCCGCCTGGCGCCACAGGCCGGCGCGCACTATCTCGAGATGCCGAAGGGCGGGCGTGGGATCCTGCTCGGCGGGGTCGCGGGCGTCTCCCCGGGCAAGGTCGTCGTCATCGGCGGCGGCATGGTCGGCTACAACGCCGCGGTCATCGCGATCGGGCTCGGCGCGCAGGTGACGATCTTCGAGCGCTCTGTCGACCGCATGCGCTACCTCGAGCAGATCCTGAGCGGGCGCGTCACGCTCATCATGTCGTCGAGCCTCCAGATCGAGGCGGCGCTCGAGGAGGCGGACCTCGTCATCGGCGCTGTTCTCATCCCGGGCGCCCTGGCCCCAAAGCTGATCACTCGCGGGATGCTGGGCGGGATGAAAGAGGCGTCCGTCCTCGTCGACGTCGCCATCGACCAGGGCGGCTGCGCCGAGACCTCTCGCGCGACGACCCACGACGATCCGGTCTACACGGTCGACGGCGTGATCCACTACTGCGTCGCGAACATGCCAGGCGCTGTGCCGATCACCTCGACGCGCGCGCTGACGAACGTGACGCTGCCGTATGTCGAGACGCTCGCGGATTACGGCGTCGTCTCGGCGATCGAGCGCGATCCCGAGCTCGCGCGCGGCGTCAACGTCTTCGGCGGCAGAATCACGTACGAGGCCGTCGCCGAGGCGCACGGGCTCGAATACACGCCGCTCGACGACGCGCTAGCCGCAAAGGTCCTCTAACGGGCCCACAATCGTCCGTGAAGGGCGACCGGCCGAGGCCGGGAATACGATCAGGGCGATGGAGCCTGAGCGTTCGCTCGAGCAACGTGTCGAGGCCGTCGAAGCACTGCTCAGGACGATCCTGATTCGACTCGAGGAGATCGAGCGCGGATCCCCAGCAGCTCGCGTCGAGGCTCGAGCAGCTCCCGCGGCTTCGTCGCCACAACAGCCGCCCGCCCGGCCCGTGATGCCCCCGCAGCCAGCGGCAGCGCCTGTGCCTCCGACCGCATCACCGCCGGCTTCGTCGCCGCCGCGCAAGGTCATGAGGCCCGGAGAGACGCTCGAAGACCTGCTCGGTGGGCGGATCCTCGCCGCGGTCGGCGGGCTCGCGATCCTGATCGGAGTCATCCTCTTCCTCGTCATCGCCGTCGACCGCGGCTGGATCGGGGTCGAGGCGCGGGTCGCGCTTGCGTTCCTCGGCTCGACGGCGCTGCTCGGAGTCGGGCTCTTCCTCTACGAGCGGCGCGGGCAGACGGATGCCGCGGTCGCGGCTGTCGCCACCGCGCTCGCATCGCTCTATGCCTCGCTCACCTACGCGACGGCGGTGAGGGACGTGATCGCGACGGAGCCGGGCCTGCTCGTGGCGGGAGTCATCGGCGCGGCCGGAGCCGCGATCGCCGTTCGCTGGCAATCGCAATTCGTCGCGGCGCTCGGCATCCTCGGCGCGCTCGCCGCTCCCGTTCTCGTCGACAGCGGCACATCGACGCTCGCCCTCGGGTTCACGGTGATCGCGCTGGTCGCAGCCGTGGCGGTGCTCCTGTGGCAGCGCTGGGGCTGGCTCTCGATCGGCGCGTTCCTGCTCACCGCGCCGCAGGTCGCGTTCTGGGCGGAGGACAGAGGCGACTTGACCTTGCCGCTGGCGCTGCTGTCGCTGTACTGGTGCTTGTTCGTGGTCGCTGCCATCGGCTACGAGCTGCGTGTGCCCACTGCCTCGCTGCGCGCGTCCTCGGCTTCGCTGCTCCTCGTCAACGCCGGGTTTGCGGCGGCGGTGGGTTGGTACCTGATCGACGATCGCGGCTCGTCCACCGCCGCCACGACCTGGGTGCTCGGCCTCACGATCGCGCACATCGCTCTCGGAGGATTCGGCTTCCGCCAGAGGATGTCGAACGAGATAGCGGCCCTCCTCGTCGCCGTCGGCCTCGGCCTCTCCGGCGTCACGCTCGCCCTCGCGCTCGATGGGCCTGCCCTGGTCGCCGCTTGGTCGGCCGAGGCGGCGATCCTCGCCTGGGTCGCGCGCACGACGGGCGAGCAGCGCGCGCTCGCCTTCTCAGGGGCTTTCCTCATTCTCGCCGCCCTCCATACAGTGCTCGACGAGGCGCCACCGGAGGCGCTCGTGGACGGCGTGGGAGATGTGAACGTGGCCATCGTCGCCGTGCTCTGCGTCGCCGTCGCGGCAGCGATCATGGGCGCTCTCGTCGAGTGGCCGGATCTGCGGATGCTCCTGCTCGGAGTGGCGGCGGTGGGATTCGTGTATGCGGCCTCACTGCTGATCGTGGACGTGATCCAGGGAGATGCCCTCGAGCGCTCGCAGACCGCGCAGGTCGCGTTGAGCTGCTTCTGGGGTGTCGTCGGGCTCGTGGCGATCGTGGTCGGGCTGGCGCGCGACGTTCGGGAGATGCGCTTCGGCGGGTTGGCGCTGCTCGGACTCGGGGTCGCGAAGCTCTTCCTCTACGACCTGTCCGAGCTCGACGAGCTCTACCGCGTCCTCTCGTTCGTCGCCGTCGGGCTCCTCCTCCTCGGCGGCGCCTACGCGTACCAGCGGGTGCGCGCGGTCGAAAGAGCCTCGTGATCCTGCTCGCGATCCTTGCGGCGGCGCTCGCGACGGCGGCGGCCGACGTCGCCGAGACGCAGTTCCGGTACACGAGAACGCTGATCGCGCCCTCCGGCGATCCCGTGCGCTTCGAGCCGGACGGCCCGTTGTACGGCCACGCCGGAGTCGACTTCCCTGACCTTCGCATCCTCGACGCCGACGGAGCACAGGTGCCCTGGCGACCGGCGCCGACCCCCGCAGCGGTTCCGAGCCAGCCGGTGACGCTCGTGGCGCGAGGGCGGCGGGACGGGACGGTCTCTGTCGTGGTCGACCGCGGCGCAGCCCGCCCGGTGATCGACCGCATCAAGCTCGACATTCCGGACAAGGTCTTTGTGGGGAGCGTCGAGGTGCAGGGAAGCGCTACTGGCGCCGAGGGGACGTACGCGGCGCTCTCGACGACTCCGATCTATGCGGTTCGCGGCGCCGTCGCAGCTCGCAGCACCACCGCGGTGTTCCCACCGACCGACTACCGCTTCCTGCTCGTTCAGGCGCGTGGGGTCTCGCAGATCACCGGCGCGAGAGTCGCCCGGGACCCGTTCCAGCCCCCGCTGCGCGTGGTGCAGGCCGAATCGACGCGGCGCGAGGAAGGAAAAGCCACGGTCGTCGAGCTCGATCTCGGCCACACGGGCGTGCCCGTGAGCCGTGTTCGCATTGTCTCCGGCACCCCTCGCTACATCCGGCCGGTGCTCGTCGAGGGCTCGAACGACGGCGTGACATTCGGCCAGCTCGGCTACCGCGAGCAAGTCGCTCGCTTCCCCGGAGTCGACCTCTCGAACGTCGCCCTCGCCGCGCGACACCGCTATCTACGGGTGACGATCCGAAACGGAGACGATCAGCCTCTTGCCCTCCTCCGCGTCTTCCCGGAAACCGTGCCGCGTCCGCTTCTGCTGGCAGACGGATTCGAGTCGCCGTACCGCTTGCTCTACGGGGGTCAAGGCGTGAGGGCGCCCGTGTATGACTTCGCACGACTTCCCGCCGCCGCGACCGGGTTCGAGCGGGCCCGGGAAGGGATTCTCGGCGCCGAGCGCGCGAACGAGCTCTTCGAGCCGCCCGCCGACACGCGCACGTTCTTCGAGCGAAACGACTATCTCATCGAGATCCTGCTCGTCGTGGTGACGATCGTCGTTGCCGCCGCGGGATTGCTCGCCCTCAGACGACGCACGAGCGCTCCGGAAAGCTAGGCCGTTCCGCGCTTCGCCCTGCGGAACAGGCGACCTTGGCCTTCGCCGTCCCCATTCGTCCCGGACTTGTCGTCTTTGTCGTTCTTCCTCGGATTCCGCTCGGTCGGGAAGATCCGGATCACGGCGTAGGTGATCCCCGCGGCCAACGCGATGATCGCGGTGATGTAGCCGGCGAGCAGAAGCAGTCCGAGAGCCTTGTCCAAAGCCGCCGTAGAATAGCTAGGTGGTCTCTCCACTAGTGCCGCGGGCGTGCGTGATCGTGCTCGATGCCGTCGGCGCAGGTGAGTTGCCGGATGCGGAGGAGTACGGAGACGCTGGCTCCGACACGCTCGGGAACATCGCCCGCGCCGTCGGAGGACTCGACCTGCCCAATCTCGAGGCTCTCGGTCTCGGGAACGTGATGCCGCTCGAAGGGTGTCGCCCCCAGCCGGGCGCTCCGGCGGTGGCGGGCCGGCTCCTCGAGCGCTCAAAGGGCAAGGACACGACAACCGGCCACTGGGAGCACATGGGCATCGTCACGCCGACCGCGTTTCCCACGTATCCGCACGGGTTTCCCGACGACGTCATCGACCCGTTCATGAACCGCACCGGGCGAGGAGTGGTCGGCAACAAGCCCGCTTCGGGGACGGAGATCATCCAGGAGCTCGGCGAGGAGCATCGCACGACGGGGAAGTGGATCGTCTACACCTCGGCTGACTCGGTCTTCCAGATCGCCGCGCACGAGCAGACGATTCCGCTCGAAGAGCTGTACGAGGGCTGTCGAGTCGCGCGCGAGCTGTTGACCGGCCGGCACGCGGTCGGACGCGTCATCGCGCGGCCGTTCACCGGCGAGCCCGGACACTTCGAGAGGACGTCGAATCGCCACGACTTCTCGCTCGAGCCTCCGCGCCCGAACTACCTGACCACGATCGGCGAGGCGGAGAACACCGTCTACGGCGTCGGCAAGATCAGTGACATCTTCGCCGGGCAGCACGTCCACGAGTCGCGGCCGACGAAGTCGAACGTGCACGGGATCAATACGACAATCGAGCTTCTCGAGTCGGTCGACGAAGGCTTCGTCTTCGTCAATCTTGTCGAGACGGACATGCTCTGGGGACACCGCAACGACCCGGTGAACTTCCACCGCTGCCTGCAGGACTTCGACCGCCGCCTGCCGGACATCTTGGAAGCTCTTCGCTCGGGCGATCTCCTGATCGTTACCTCGGATCACGGTTGCGACCCGACCACGCCATCGATCGACCACTCGCGTGAGCACGCGTTGCTGCTGGCCTATGCGGCAGGGCGGAACGCCGCCGGCCGCGTGCACGAGGACGGCGAGTTCGCCGACGTGGGCGCGACGGTGAACGCCTGGCTCGGAGGCAAGACGCCGGGCCGGAAGCTGCCGGGCCGCCAGATCGAGCTGTGACGCTCAACGACCCGGAGGTCGTGCGGAGGGACTACGCGTCGGAATCGAGACTGCTCGACCGGCGCTCGATCTACGAGACCGGCGAAGGCCCGAGCACCTTGGACGTCCTCTGGGATCGCATCGCCGAGGCTGCGCCGGAGCGGGTTCTCGAGGTCGGTCCGGGTCCGGGCGAGTTGTCGGAGCGGATGGCGAGGGAGCTAGGAGCCGAGGTCGTCGCGATCGACGTCTCGGAGCGGATGGTCGAGCTCTGCCGCGCACGCGGCGTCGATGCCCGCCTCGGCGACGTCCAGGCGCTGGCGTTCGAAGACGCGAGCTTCGATCTCGTCGCCGCGGCGTGGGTGCTGTTCCACCCTCAGGACCTCGCCCGAGCGCTGAGCGAGATCGCGCGAGTCCTGCGACCGTGTGGCCGGCTGATCGCGGCGACGAACAGCGAACTGCACCTGATCGAGCTCTGGCAGCTCGTTGGGATCGACCGGACCCAGTACAGCTTCGGTGCTGAGAACGGCGAGCATTCGCTCCGGGAACACTTCGCGAACGTCACGACGCACTTCGTCGAGGGCGCGGTGACGTTCGCCGACACCGAGACGGCGCGCAACTACGTCGCCTCCTCGATCCTCTACGGACACCTCGCGGACGGCGTCCCGGAGCTGACGAGGCCGCTGCATGCTCGCCGCAAGAACGCCGTGTTCGTCGCGAGGAAGGGAGCTTGACAATGCGCGTCCCCGACGTCATCGAGCGGAAGCGGAACGGCGAGGAGCTCTCGGCCGACGAGATCTCCGAGCTCATCCTCGGCTACGCGCGTGGCGAGATACCCGACTATCAGCTCGCCGCCTGGTGCATGGCTGTCTACTTCCGCGGCCTGAACGGCCGGGAGACGCATGCGCTGACCGACGCCATGATCCGCTCCGGCGAGACTCTCGATCTCGGCGCCGCGCTCGGCAGGCGCGTCGTCGACAAGCACTCGACGGGCGGGGTCGGGGACAAGACCTCGCTCGCGGTGGGTCCGATCGTCGCGGCATGTGGAGTTCCGTTCGGGAAGATGAGCGGGCGCGGGCTCGGCCACACGGGAGGCACCCTCGACAAGCTCGAGTCGATCCCGGGCTACTGCGTCGAGCTGACGACCGACGAGTTCGTCGCGCAGGTCAAGGAGGTCGGCCTGGCGATCGTCGGCCAGACCGGCGATCTCGTTCCGGCCGACAAGATGCTCTACGGCCTGCGCGACGTGACTGCGACCGTCGACATCGTTCCGTTGATCGCCTCCTCGATCATGTCCAAGAAGCTCGCAGGAGGGGCCGACGCGATCGTGCTCGACGTCAAGGTTGGCGACGGCGCCTTCATGAAGACGCTCGACGACGCGCGCATTCTCGCCGAGCAGATGGTCGATCTCGGTCGGCGGGCCGAGCGCGAGATCGTCTGTCTGCTGACCGACATGGATCAGCCGCTCGGCCGCGCGGTGGGTCACGCGCTCGAGATCCGAGAGGCCGTGGAGACGATCACGGGGCACGGGCCGGACGACTTTTCCGAGCTCGTGCTCGAGGCGTGCGCGCGGCTGCTCGCTCTCTCCGATCTCGACGTCGATCTCGAGGAAGGGAGGCAACGGGCGGAGGGCGCGATCGCCGACGGCTCGGCGTTGCAGGCCTACGAGCGTTGGATCCACGCCCAGGGCGGCGATCCCGATCTCGCTCGGCTTGAGCGCGCTCCGGTCGTAGCGGAGGTCAGCGCACCGCGCGATGGCGTCGTGACCCGGCTCCGAGCGCTGGACGTCGGAATCGCGGCGCTCGAGCTCGGGGGTGGCCGACGGACGAAGGACGACTCGATCGACCACGCTGTCGGGGTTGTGTGCCACGTGAAGCGCGGGGACGGCGTCAGGAAAGGGCATCTGCTCGCGGACGTGCACGCGAGAGATAACGAGTCGGCGGCTCGGGGGGCCGAGGCTGTTCTGGTGGCGTACGAGCTCGGCGACTCAGCACCACACAAGCACGGCATCCTGCTCGACGTCATCGAGTAGCGAGCTGGGTCCTGCCGGAGCTTCCAGAGGTCGAGACGATTCGCTCGCAGCTCGCGCCGCGACTGACTGGGCGAGCGCTCGTGAGCGTCGAGATCCTCGATCCCCGTCTTACGCGGCCGATCGATCTTTTCGAGGTGGCCGAGGAACTCGAGGGCGACACGATCGCGGCTGTCGAGCGACGCGGCAAGTACCTCGTGCTTCGCATGGAGAGCGGACTCGCGCTGCTGGTCCATCTCCGTATGACCGGGAGCTTCGGCTTCGAGCCCACGAGCCACGAGCGGGCGGTCCTCGGGCTCGACGACGGGACGAGGCTCGCCTACCGAGATGTGCGCAGATTCGGAACCTGGCTCGTGCTCGAGAACACCGAGGTCGAGCCCTACCTCGCCGGTAAGAACGGCCCCGAGCCGCTCGGTCCGCGCTTCACCACCGATTGGCTCGTGGCGCGTTTGTCCGGGCGGCGAGCACCGGTGAAGGCGGTGCTCCTCGACCAGCGCGTCGCAGCCGGGGTCGGAAACATCTACGCGGACGAAGCGCTCTGGCGGGCGCGCGTCAATCCGCTTATGCCTGCCGAGAGCCTCGATCCGGACGAAGTACGGCGCCTGCGCCGGGCGGTTCGGGCGGCGCTGCGAACGGGGATCGAGCGCCAGGGGTCGACGCTCTCCGATTACCGCACTCCGGAGGGCTCGCGCGGCGGGATGCAGGAGGAGTTCAAGGTGTACGGGCGAGACGGCTTGCCGTGCCGCCACTGCGGCACGACTATCGCCAAGACGCGCGTCGGTGGCCGCGGCACCTGGTACTGCCCTCGCTGTCAGCCGCATGGAGCTGGGTAGGCTCAGTCAAGCGACGAAAGGAGCGAGATGGAAGACGGACAAATTCACGGGAGCATCGAGAAGCTCGTCGCCGAGGAGCACGAGCTCTGGGAGCGGGAGGCCTCGGGCAACGCGAACGACGAGGACCGCCAGCGGCTCGAGTCGATCAAGGTCTCGCTCGACCAGTGCTGGGACTACCTTCGGCAGCGTCGCGCGCTGCGCGAGGCGGGACGCGACCCGGATGCGGCGGATGTGCGAGCGCCTGAGGTCGTGGAGACGTACGAGCAATAATCGAGTCGGCACCAGCACCCGTCCGACCTAGACTTGGCCGCGTGGGACGGACCTACAAGACGGAGGCGGTCGTCCTTCGCTCCTTCCGTTTCGGTGAGGCCGACCG
>JACCTK010000324.1 GCA_013812465.1 Actinomycetota bacterium | reverse complement strand
GCTTCTACCCACACTCGGTAGGTAGGGGCGAGACATGCCTCGCCCTCAGTAGCATCCCGCCAATGACGACTACAGAGCTGACCGGGGCGGAGGACATCGCGTGGGATCTCTCCGACCTCTACGAAAGCGGTGACGACGCCCGCCTCGAGCAGGATGTGCAGGAGGCCGAGAAGGCCTCCGAGAACTTTCGCGACACGTACTACGGCAAGATCGCCGACCTCGATGCGGGCGGTCTCGCAGATGCGATATCCGAGCGGGAGCGGATCGAATCGATCTTCACCCGCGCCATCTACTACGCGCATCTCTGGTTCTCGACGGACACGGCCGATCCGGCGCGTGGGGCGCTTGTCGCGCGACTGACGGAGAAGGGCGCCGCGCTCGACACACAGCTTCTCTTCTTCGGATTGGAGATCGCCGACCTCGACGACGACCGCGCCAACGCCCTCATCGCCGCCGCGGAACTCGAGCACTGGCGCCACTGGCTGCGTTCGCTCAGGAAGTTTCGGCCGCACCTGCTCTCGGAGCCGGAGGAGAAGATCTTCACGGAGAAGTCCGTGTCCGGCGTCAGCGCCTGGTCGCGGCTGCACGAGGAGCTCTTGAGCGCGCTCAAGGTCGAGATCGACGGCGAGGAGACCAGCTTCGAGAAAGCGATGGCAAAGCTCTACTCCGGCGATCGCGATGAGCGGCGCTCCGCCGCCGAAGCCGTCACCGAGGCTCTCGCCCCCGGTCTGCGCACGCGCACGTTCGTCTTCAACACCATCCTCGTCGACAAGTCGATCGACGATCGCCTGCGCGGGTACGAGACGTGGATCTCGTCACGCAACCTGCGAAACGACACGACCGACGGGGCCGTGCAGGCGCTCATCGATGCCGCCGTGTCCCGCTACGACGTTCCGCAGCGCTACTACCGCCTCAAGGCGAAGCTCGTCGGCCTCGACCGACTCACCTTCTACGACCGTTTCGCGCCGATCGCCGACGATCCCAGCAAGGTGTCCTGGGACGAGGCGAAGGACGTCGTCCTAGCGGCGTACCACGACTTCACTCCCGAAGCGGGCGACGTCATCGAGCGCTTCTTCGAGGAGAATTGGATCGACGCTCCCACCCGGGAGAACAAGCGGACCGGCGCGTTCTGCGCCACCAGCGTCCCCGGCGTGCACCCGTACATCCTCATGAACTTCACCGGGGATCGGCGCTCGATCCTGACCCTCGCGCACGAGCTCGGCCACGGCCTGCACGGCTCGCTCGCCCAGCCACTCGGGCTCTTCAACGCCGACACGCCGCTGACAACCGCCGAGACCGCCTCCGTCTTCGGCGAGGCGCTGACCTTCAAGCGGCTGCTCGCCCTCGAAGAGAATCCGCGGGCCCGCCTGAACCTGCTCGCGGGGCGGATCGAGGACTCGATCGCGACGGTGTTCAGGCAGATCGCGATGAACCGCTTCGAGCACGCCGTGCACACTGAGCGGCGAGAGCAGGGTGAGGTCGCGACCGACCGCTTCCAAGAGCTCTGGCTCGAGTCGCAGAAGCAGATGTTCGAGGACTCCGTCGACGTCGAGGGGTACGGGACCTGGTGGAGCTACATCCCGCACTTCCTGTCGACCCCTGGCTACGTGTACGCCTACGCATATGGCTTCCTCTTCGCGCTCTCGATCTTCCGGCGCTATGAGCAGGAGGGCGAGGCGATGGTGGAGCCGTATCTCGACGTCCTCCGTGCGGGTGGATCGAAGCCGCCCGAGGAGCTCGCCGAGATCGTCGGGCTCGATCTCACCGATCCGGCGATCTGGGCGAACGGGATCGAAGCGCTCTCGTCCGAGCTCGACGAGGCCGAGGCGCTCGCGACGGAGATCGGGCTCGGATGATTTGGACGGTCTCCTACTCTTGCGCCGGCTGTTCACATTTCATGGCAGAGCGGGCATTTCGGAGCTACCCTCGCCTGTGACAGGCAGGTATCGGCGTGGAGACATAGGAGGGAAGTGTGCGAAAGCTCATCGCGTGTGGGGTCGCTCTCGTCGGCGCCCTCGCGCTTACGGTGCCCGGTGCGCCCGGTGGGGCGGAGCAGACACCGGGCGTAACGGCAAAGACGATCACGATCGGCGGGACGTTCCCGCTCACAGGGCCTGCGGCGGCATATGCCCCGATCCCGCTCGGGATGAAGGCCTACTTCAGCTATATCAACGCTCGGAAGGGCCCCGACGGGAAGCGCGGCGTCAGTGGGCGCCAGATCGTTTGGAAGTACTACGACGACGGCTACAACCCCGCGAACACTGTTCAGCTGACGCGCAAGCTCGTGGAGGAGGACAAAGTCTTCGCCACGGTCGGCCAGCTCGGAACCGAGCACAATCTCGCGGTACGGCCGTACCTGAATCAGGCGAAGGTGCCGCAGGCGCTCGTCTCGAGTGGGGCGTCGTACTTCGGCACGCAGTTCAAGGAGTACCCCTGGACGACCGGCTGGCAGCCGGACTACATCGCGGAAGGCCGCGTTTACGGGCTGCACATCAAGGCCAACCATGGGGGCAAGAAGATCGCAGTGATCTACCAGAACGACGACTACGGCAAGGACTACTTGTTTGGCCTCAGGGTCGGACTGGGGAAGAGCTACGCAGATCAGAACATCGTCTCCACGGAGGCGGTAGAGGTGACCGCTACGAGCTCGGCCTCACAGATGGCCAAGATCAGGTCCTCGGGAGCGGCGGTGTTGGTCATCTTCCAGACCCCGACGCCGACCGTCAGATCGATCGCGACAGGCAAGGCGCTCGGGTACAACCCCGATCAGATCTACATGAACTCGGTTTCCGCCTTCCGGGCGCCGATGGACGGAGCGGTCGCGTCGGCCGGCGCGGCCTACGTCAACGGGCTTCTTTCGGTCACGTACCTCAAGGACGCAGACAGCCCGCGGTGGGACAACGACCCGGCGATGAAGCTGTATCGCCAGATCGTCGAGAAGTACCTGCCAGGGCGGAACTTCCGAGACGGCCAGATCTACTACGGCTTCGCCAAGGGCGAGACGTTCGTGCAGGCGATGTACAAGGCCGGGAAGAATCCGACCCGCGCGGGCTTCATGAACGCGCTTCTGAGCCTGAACTCGGCGAACAAGTTCGCGCTTCCAGGCGTCACGCAGAAGACGACGAAGTCGGATCGTTGGATCATCAGCCAGATGCAGCTCCAGCGCTTCAACGCGAACGAGAAGGTCTGGGTGCCGATCGGCAAGCTGATCGACGGCCGGCCGCGCTAAGCGCGATCTAGGTCGACGTTTCCGTAGGGGCCGGGCATGCCCGGCCCCTACTGCGGTCCGGCCAGGAACTCTTCCCAATACCCCTCCATCGTCGTCAGCCGCGTCGAGGCGTGCAGCAGATCGTGCGGCGCGATGTTGACGGCGCGGACGATCGCATCGGCGGGCCATTCGTCGCCGACGTCGAGCACGTTCACGCATCCCGGCGCCTGCTCGAAGTGGCCGAGAAACATCCGCTCGCCGGTCAGGGCATAGGAGAGGATCGCACGGTTGACGGCGCCGTGGAGGACGGCGAGCACCGTGTCCCAGGTCTCGTCGGCGAGCAGACGCTCGAGGGCGGGGAGGACGCGGGTGAAGAGCTCTCCGATCGTCTCGCCGCCGAGGAAGCGCTTGTCGAGCGGGACGATGCCGCGAAACGCGTGCACGAACTGCTCTTCGAGATTCTCTGAAGGGATCTCGGAGAGACGCGCGCCCCGCAGCTCGCGCAGGTCCGTCCACTCCTCGATCTCCATCTCCGGCGCGACGATCCGCGCCGTCTCCAGGGCGCGCGGAAGTCCGCTCGTCAACACGCGGTCGAACGTCAGGCCGGCGAGGAAGTCATGTGTCGCCTCGGCTTGCAGGCGGCCGGTGTCGTTCAGGCCGACCCCTTCCTCCTGGACCGGCCGCCCATCGGGCGAGAAGTACGAGACCGCCCCGTGGCGCATGAGATAGAGCCGGCGTCGCATCGCGCCATAGGATCGCACGATGTCGTCGGGCGACATCGTCGAGACAGTTGCCGCTGCGACCTCGAGACCGCCGTTGCTCGTCATCGACCGGGTATGCGCGTTCCTCGACGAGCATCGCCTCGGCTCGGGGGAGGTCCGGGCGCGACGGATCGGCGAAGGGGGCGGGTCGAACTTCACCTTTCTGCTCGAGCGCGGCTCGGACCGCTACGTGCTGCGGCGCCCTCCCCGTCCGCCGCTTCCACCTTCGGCGCACGACGTGGTGCGTGAGGCGAGGCTCCAGCTGGCGCTACGTGAGGCCGGCTTCTCACGCCTACCGACGATCCTCGCCGTCGCCGAGGACGAGAGCATTCTCGGCGTGCCGTTCTACGTCATGGAGTATCTGGAGGGCCACGTTGTGGCTGACGAGCTGGTACCAGGACTCGAAGCCGAGCCGCAGCGCGGGCGGTTGGGAGAAGATCTCGTCGACTCGCTCGTCGAGATCCACGACGCGGACGTCACGACTCCGGATCTCGCGGCCTTTGCGCGGCCGGGCAGCTACAACGAGCGCCAAGTCCGGCGCTTCACCCAGCTCTGGGGCATCAACAAGACGCGCGAGATCCCGACCGTCGAGCGGGTCGCCGAGTGGCTCGCCGGCAACGTTCCGTTGCCGCTGCCGGAGACCGTCGTGCACGGCGACTTCCGCCTTGGGAACACGATGGTGG
>JACCTK010000283.1 GCA_013812465.1 Actinomycetota bacterium | reverse complement strand
GTTACTTGCGGGGCGGGACGTGATCGCGGCGGACCGTTTACCCCTCGGCGCGGAGCGGCGCCATTGCCCGCCAGCCCTCGTTGAGTGTGGCGAGATGGCGCTCCTCGAGCGCCGGGATGTATCGGGCGTAGAAGCGGAGCGTCGTGCGGATGTCGGTGTGGCCCATCTGCCGGCTGACGAAGTCGATCGGCATGCCGGCGGCGAGCGCGAGGGTCGCGAACGTGTGGCGCATCTGGTAGAGCGGTCGTCGCACCAGGCCGGCTCGCTCGACCGCGGGATACCAGACGCGGCGTCGCCAGTTCGAGAGGCTGATGTGCCCGCCCTCCGGAGCGCCGAAGACGAGCTGGTCGGAGCGGAGCGGTTGCGGTAGCTCATCGAGTGCCTCGAGCGCGAGGTCGGCCAGCATCACTGTGCGAAGCGACGCCTCCCGCTTTCCTTCCGAGCGGAGCTCTCCGGAGGCGTAGGTACGGCGCACCGCGCAACGCCGTGCGGCACGGTCGATGTCCCGCCACTGAAGCGCGGACCACTCCTCTGGCCGGAGTCCGGTCGCGCAACCGAAGACGACGAGCGGTTGATAGCGGCCCGCCTCTCGCGCCACGGCGAACACCTCGTCCCACGATTCGAACGGAAGGATGTCGGACGGGTTCGAGGGCGGCGACTTCACGGCCGCCGGTCGTGCCGGGCTTGCTGGGAGGTATCCCCAGACCACGCCGGCCGAGAGCACTTGCCGCATCGCGGCGAGCGCGTGCTGCTTCGTCTTTGCGCTGACCGGCAGGTGCTTGATCCAGCGCCCGATGTTCTCCGGCAGCAGCTCGCGGACGGAGACGGGGCCGAACATCTTGAGCGAGTAGGCGAGCATGTCGCGCATCCAGCGATCCGCCCGCCGTCCCTTCGCCGTGTACTGGTCGAGGAAGAGCTCCACCAGCTCCGCATAGCTGATCGGTTCGCGCTGCTCGGGGATGCCCGCCTTTCGCCGACGCCCTCGGTCTCGCGCCTCCTGGACAGCCGCCTCGGCGTCCTTCCGTGTCCGGAAGCGGCGGCGGCGCTCGCGCCCACCCTCCTCGAAGTACGCCTCGTAGCGGATCTCCCCGTTCTTCAGCGCCACTCGCTTCACGGCCATCATGTCCCTCCCAGGGGGCGACGTTCGTGCGCGGCGAGCCAGGCGTGGACATCGCCCGGCCGGAAGCGCAGCCTCCCACTGATTACGACCGCCCGCAACTCGCCGCGCCGTACGGCCCGGTAGAGACTGTTCGGCGCCCGTCCGCTTGGCAGCAACACGCCGAACCGATCTGCGACCTCGACGATCGTGAGCAGCTTCTCGTCCTCGGCAACGGATGCCAGCTCGCCGAGCATGCGCCGATTCTCCGCGTTCAGCTCCTCGATCAACTGGAGGTTGTGCTCGATGGCGAGAAGGGCGGTTGCCGTACTCATCACTCCGCGTAGCATATCTGCATCGTAGGACGGAATGGTAGTAGAGTCCTCCATGTGAGAAGCGCGGCGCTCATCCGGGAGGCGCGCCTGAGGGCGGGACTGACGCAGACCGAGCTCGCCGAGCGCACGGGCCGGGACCGCTCGGTGATCGCGCGTTGGGAGCAAGCGGTCGTCGCGCCCAGCGTCGACACGCTGGTCGAGCTCGTCCGCGCCTGCGGCTTCGACCTCCCACTCGAGCTCGTCCCGTACGAGCGTGCCGACGCGCGCCTCGACAAGAACGTGATGCTCTCGCCCGAGCGACGCGTCCGCCGGCTCCTCTCCACGACCGAGCCCGCAGATGGCTGAGGACCCAACGCGATTCGACCCGTACGGACTGTTCGAGACGCTCGATCGGCATCGGATCTCCTACATCGTCGTCGGCGCGTTCGCACGCGTCGTCCAGGGCGCAGAGGAGCTAACGCGCGGCGTCGACATCGTGCCCTCGACGCACCCCGAGAACCTACGCCGGCTCGGACAGGCGCTCGAGGATCTCAACGCACGCGGGCCCACGCTCGACCAGGCGACACCGGTGCACGAGTTCGCGACCGATTGCGGTCAGCTGAAGGTCGTTGTCGAGCCTGCGGGAACGCGCGGCTACGACGATCTGCGGCGGGCGGCGACGCGAGAGCCGCTCGGCCGGGGCGTGCGGCCGTCCGTCGCCTCGACCGGCGACCTCGCACGGATGCTCGCGGCGCTCGGGCGCGAGCACGATCTGCCGAAGCTGCAAATGATGCGGCGCGTGATGGAGCTCGAGCGCGGGGAACTCCAGCGCAGTCGCGCGATCGAGCGGTAAGTCCCTACTTCAGGGAAGTCCGGATCCTGGGCCGGAATCGCGGTGCGGCCGCCCCTTTGCCTCACGCTTGGCGACCAGCTCGCGGAGGAGTCTGCGGCGCGCCTCGGCCGCGGCGAGCAGAGCTGGGAACGCCGGATCAGCGGCCGTATCCTCGGCGATCATCTCGTCCAGGAAGTCCAACTCGCGCTTCGCCATCCTCGTCATCCTTTCAGTCGCTCAGCGAACACGCTAGATTTCTTTTTCAGAGATATAGCCTTTTCAGTGCTAGACTGAAATAGTCCCATGACTGAAAAGACCGATGAGATGGCCCACCCACTCACAATCGAGGCTCCTCTCGATCCGCAAGCAATGCGAATCGTACGCGCCGTTCCCGCCGTGGCCGTTGCGCACGCACCCGTGCCGCGCCTGCGCGTCGACGGAAAAGCGCTGAACCTGACCGTCGAGCGGAAACGTC
>JACCTK010000281.1 GCA_013812465.1 Actinomycetota bacterium | reverse complement strand
CGGCAGACCTGGGAGCGGCGGCTCGCCGGCGATCCGGCGCTGCGAGGGCCGGCCGAGACGGTGCCGCTCCTGCTGACGAACGCGACCGTGACCGGAGGCAACGCCAGGGCCGTCATCAGCGCGGGCGACCTCGGCTCGTGGCCGAACTTCGAGACCGACGCGCTCGACCAGGAGGGAAAGACGCTCGACCCCTACCCGCTCGCAGGCACCGTCGAGGCGACCGAGGCGCTCTGCCTGAGCCGTGACATCCGGCTGTCGACGGCCGCGCTGCTCGGCTCGCGCTTCCCGTACGTCTCGCCCTCGGGTCACCTGTCCGGGCGGTGCGGGCAGCCTGAGGAGGGGCAGGTCCGGGGCGTGGACGGAGACTCCCTCTGCGGGAAGGTCGCCGCCTCGGTGTGCGAGCTCCGGCTCGTCGACGGCGGCTACGCCGACAACAGCGGGCTGTTCACGATCGCTGCCCTCTGGCCCTCGCTGCGCCAGCTCGTGATCGAGTTCAACCGCACCGCACCGCGGAAGCTCGCGCCGGTGATCGTCGAGCTCGACAACCACTACCGCGTCTCCCGGCAGAGCCCGGTCTCCGGCCGCGGCAGTTCGGCCGAGTCGCTGATCCCCCTCACGACCGCCTTCGGGGCGCGAACCTCGATCGAGACCTACGCCCGGGCGCTCGCCTACCGGCTCCGCCCGCGCACCTGCACCGTGACCGTCACGCCGGCGCTCCACCCGGGCCTGACGGCCCCCCTCGGCTGGGAGCTCTCGAGCGACGCCCGCGAGGATCTGCGCGACGGCCTCGTTCGCGCGCAGGACCTGCCGGAGCGCCTCTCACCGGCCGCGCTCGACGCGCTCGGACGAGACAGCCGGCAGGCGCTCGAGTACGGGCGCGACTGGCGGGCGTTTCAGCTTCGCCGCCTGCAGGCGTGGCTCGGGAGCTCCGCCGAGCCCGACCCCGCGAGCCTGCGGGAGGGGCTGTCCGCGTGCGTGCCCGAGTGAGCCGTGATCCCTGACCGGTCACGCATCCGGGCTAGAAAAGCTGCTGAGGCCTGATGGTCTCGGGCTCGCGCGTAGGGACCTCGCCTTGCAAATCGACCAGCTGCCCGTCCGTCAGCAGCCTTTCCGCCAGCCCGTTGAGGATGACGTAGGGCTGCAAGATGGGGTCGGTGAAGCGATAGAAATAGTGCCGCGGCTCACCCTCTCGCTGTAGGACCGATCCGCGCTCGATCTGAAGGAACTGCTTTAGGTGGCGGGCGAACGCGGGGATGTCGAGCCGGCGTCCGGCGATGACTTCGAGCGCGTCGCGAATCGCACCCGCGGTGAAGTAGCCGAGCTCGTTCTTGGGTGCAAGCGCACAAGCCAGGAGCACCTGCCGGTAGAGGTTCGTCGACTGTGTGCTGCGGATCGCCTTGAGGTAGTCACTCTGGATCGTGTGGCGCCTGATCGCGCCTGGGATTGCGGCGTTGACGTCCGCGAGCGTTACTTCGGAGCGGTCGTCCTGCACAACGTGCTGCCCGGCATGCAGGCCGAGCAGGTGCGTGTAATGCGGCAGGCCCTCGGAGAGCAACGCGATCTTGTCGATAGCCTCGGATTGTCCCGTGAGCCCTGCCCGCTCGCACCCCTTCTCGACGACCTCGCGAAGTTCCTTCAGCGTCATCCGCGGCATCTCGATCTGGGCGACGTTCCTGACGATCGACTCATGCTCTCCAATGAGGTCGCCGATCGAGCGGGCAACTCCAACGAGAACGAGTGTGGAAAGGACGTGATGATCGGACAGGGTCTTGATCGTGTCCGCGAGAAGGGTGAGCGAGGCATCGTCATCGAGTCGGTCCAACTCGTCGATCACGATCAAGGCGGGAGGATCGAGGCTTGCGATCGCGCGTCGCACGTCCTCTGGGGATAAGCCCGCCCTGGGGTCCAGCTGAAGCTCCCGCAAGATGTTCTCCCAGATTGATTCGAAGGTGTCATCGCTGTTGCAGTTGATGAGCGCGGATTGGTACTGCGAGAGTTCTGAGTCGGCGAAAAACTCGGCGAGAACGTTCGCGAGAGAGGTCTTGCCTACCCCTCGCTCGCCGTAGAGTCCGACGTGCTGGCCACGCTGGGAGACTGCGCTCACAACGTCCTGGATCTGCGCAAAGCGCCCCGCAAACACTGAGAGGCGATCAACGGGAGCGCTCGGAGTGAAAGCTTGCGCCACGCGCGCGATTCGGTGGATCTTCGGTGTAGGATCGGTCAAGTAATCGCCTCTGGCTGCATAGTGGAAGACGTTAAGCTGTTAAACACACTAGCAACGCTGTCACACAGCTGTTTGGCCCGTTGCTGGTGCGCCGATCACATCGGGAAGCTCGTTGAGCTGATCGCGCTCCCGGCGCCCCGCGGCGCTGCTCCCCGTTCACAGTTCTCGTACAGGCGCGCCTCTAAGATCACCGCGTGACCGCCATCCTGGGGCTCAACGCCTTCCACGGCGACGCGGCGGCGGCCCTCGTGATCGACGGGAAGCTCGTCGCGGCGGCTGAGGAGGAGCGTTTCAACCGCGTCAAGCACTGCGCCGGCTTCCCGGAGCTCGCCGCGGCCTGGTGCCTCGCCGACGCGGGCCTCGCCGCCTCCGACCTCGACCACGTCGCGGTCGGACGCGACCCGAAGGCCAACCTGCTGCCGAAGGT
>JACCTK010000214.1 GCA_013812465.1 Actinomycetota bacterium | reverse complement strand
GGCCGCCGGCCGGGCTTGCCTGCGCGCCGGCGAGGCGGCGGACCGGCGCCGGGTCGAGGTGGCGGAAGCACGCGACACGCTCGCGCGGGGACTTCGAGAGGCGGGCGTCGAGCCGATGCCTTCGGCGGCCAACTTCGTGCTCGGCCGCGTCGACGTCGACGCCACGAAGCTGGCGGAGGGACTCGCGGCGCGCGGCCTCCTCATCCGGCCGGGAACGGACTTCGGCATGCCGGGCTACGTGCGGATCACCGTCGGCCCGGATCCGCTGATGGAGCGCGTGAGCTCGGAGCTTCGCGCTGCGTGCGACTCGCTGCGGCGCTAGAGCGTTGGCGCGCGTCCTCTGCGACCCGTCGGTTCCGCTCGCGTTTGTCCGAGATGTCCTGACGACCGCGGAGGTCGTCGTGGAGACTTCCGTCCCGCCGTGGTCGGGAGAGGATGTCGTCGCGCTGGTGTCGTTCGCGCCCGTGACCGCCCGAGATCTCGAGCGCCTGCCCTCTCTTCGAGTGATCGCCGCGCCGAGCGTCGGCTTCGAGCACGTCGACGTCGCGGCCGCCACGCGGCAGGAAGTCTGGGTCTCTCACGTGCCGGACTACTGCGTGGACGAGATGGCCGACCACGCGCTCGCGCTCCTCCTCTCGCTCGTTCGCGGCGTGATCGAGCTCGACCGCAGCGTCCGCGCCGGAGAGTGGAATCCGAAAGCCGCGGGCAGCCTCTGGCGCGTGTCCGACGTGGAGCTCGGGATCATCGGTTTCGGACGCATCGGGCGGGCGCTCGCGACTCGCGCGCAGGCGCTTGGAATGAAGGTGTGCGCATACGACCCGCTCGTCTCCGACGCCACGTTCTCGGCCGCCGGGGTGCGCTCAATGGCATTGGACGAACTGCTCCGGACGTCCACCGCCATCTCGATCCACGCGCCGCTGATTCCCGAGACACGTGGTCTCATCGGCTCGCGCGAGCTTGCGCTCCTGCCCGCAGGCGCCTACGTCGTCAACGTGTCCCGAGCGGGGCTCGTGGACACGGAGGCGCTACTCCGCGAGCTCGAGAGCGGTCGTCTTGCCGGAGTCGCCCTCGACGTCCTCGAGGTCGAGCCACCGTCGGGAGAGGCGAGCGCCCCCGCCCTCGCGCGGCTCGTGATCACTCCCCATGCGGGCTGGTACAGCGAGCAGGCTGAGGAGACGGCGCACCGGCGCGCAGCCGAGTCGGTGCTCGACGTGCTCGAAGGCCGCGAGCCCCGTGACGCGGTCAACCATCTGCCGCGCTGCTAGCGTCCGATCGACGCCATGCGCGACCGGCCGCACATCCTGATCGCGATGGTCGACCAGCTGTCCGCCCTCTATCTCCGGGCGTACGGCTACCCGGTCACCAAGACGCCGACGATCGACCGGCTCGCGGAGAGCGGGGTCGTCTTCGAGCACATGTACACGCCGAGCCCGCTGTGCGCTCCGGCGCGGGCGTCGTTCATGACCGGCCTGCTGCCGACCAGAACCGGCGTGTACGACAACTCGGCCGAGCTCGCCTCGTCGATCCCCACGTTCGCGCACTACCTCCGGCTCGAGGGCTATCGCACGTGCCTGAGCGGGAAGATGCACTTCGTCGGCGCCGACCAGCTGCACGGGTTCGAGGAGCGGCTGACGACCGACGTCTACCCCGGCGACTTCGGCTGGACGCCCGACTGGAGCCGGCCCGGCGAGCGCGTGGACTGGTGGTACCACAACATGACATCCGTCAAGGAGGCCGGCGTCGCCGAGATCACGAACCAGCTCGAATACGACGACGAGGTCGCGTTTCACGCGGTTCGGCGGGTGTACGACTACGCGCGCTACGAAGGAGATCAGCCGCTCGCGCTCTGCGTCTCCTTCAGCAGCCCGCACGATCCGTACGTGGCGCGGCAGCGCTACTGGGACCTGTACGTCGACGACGAGATCGACCTGCCGGCGACGCCGGCGCTGGCGCCCGAGCAGCTGGACCCGCACAGCCGCCGGCTCTGGAACGACTGCCTGATCGGAGAGGCCGGCGTAACGGAGGACGACGTCCGGGCGTCTCGCCACGGGTACTTCGCGAACCTCTCCTACGTCGACGAGAAGATCGGCGAGGTGCTGGCCACGTTCGCCGCCTGCGGGCTGAAGGACGACACAATCGTCGTCCTCACCTCCGATCATGGCGACCTCCTCGGGGAGCTCGGTCTCTTCTACAAGATGTCGTTCCGCGAGCATGCCGCGCGCGTGCCGTTGATCGTCCATGCGCCCGGACGATTTCCCGCTCGGCGGGTGCGCGAGCCTGCGTCGCTCATCGATCTCCTGCCGACGCTCGCCGACCTCGCCCGCCCTGGGCTCTCCGACGAGCTCGCCACGCCCGTTGACGGGCGAAGCCTGGCGCCGCTGGTCGAGGGCGCGGATGAGGAGGCGGACGCGAGTGTCGTTGGCGAATATCTCGCGGAGAGCATTCTCGGGCCGATGATCATGCTGCGGCGAGGCCGTTGGAAGCTCATCCACACGGCGAGCGACCCCGATCAGCTGTTCGACCTGGAGGAGGATCCGCTGGAGCGCGTCAACCTGTCCGACTCGGCCGAGCACGCCTCGCTCGTGCGCGAGCTCCGCGCGGAGGTCGCGTCGCGCTGGGATCTGGACGAGGTCGACAGGAGCGTTCGAAAGAGCCAGCAAGCGCGGCTCGCCGTCTTCCGCGCGCTCCAGGAAGGCACGAGGTTTCCGTGGGACTTCCAGCCGTCCCGCCCGGCCTCGCAGCAGTACACGCGAAACACCATGGACGTCGCCGCGCGCGACCAGAAGTCCCGCTTTCCTCCGCTTTAGTGCAGATGATGCGAGCCGCCGTCTGCCGCGCCTTCGGACAGCCCCTGCAGATCGAGGATTTGCAGCTCACTCCACCTCGGGCCGGTGAGGTAAGGGTCGCGGTCGCCGCGTGTGCGATCTGTCACAGCGACATCCACTTCGCCGACGGCGCCTGGGGAGGAACGCTCCCGGCGGTGTACGGGCACGAGGCCGCTGGGACCGTCGAGGAGGTCGGCTCGGGCGTGCGCCGCGTCCGACCCGGCGACCGCGTCGTTATCAGCCTTCTTCGCTCCTGCGGTCGCTGTTTCTTCTGCGAACGGGACGAGTCGCATCTCTGCGAGGGCGAGTTTCCCGCCGATCGAGAAGTTCGACTCCACACGCGAGCTGGCGAGCCGGTCGAGCAGGCGATGCACACCGGCGCCTTCGCCGAGGAGGTCGTCGTCCACGAGTCCCAGATCGCCGTGGTTCCCCTGTCGCTGTCCTTCGAGGTCGCCTCGCTCCTCGGCTGCAGCGTGATCACGGGGCTGGGCGCCGTTCTCGACCGCGCAGAGGTGCCGGAGGGCTCGAGCGTCGTCGTCGTGGGAACCGGTGGCGTCGGCCTCTCGAGCATCCAGGGAGCCGTGCTGCGTGGCGCCGGGCCGATAATCGCCTCCGACCCTTCGCCGGCGAAGCGTGACCTCGCCGAGCGCTTCGGCGCGACGCACGCGCTCGACCCGAGCTCCGGACAGCTGGCCTCGGCGGTGCGCGCGCTCACCGGCGGGCGGGGCGCCGACTACGTCTTCGTCACCGTCGGCCGAGTGGACGCGATCGAGGAGGGCCTCAGCTACGTGCGGCGAGGGGGCACGCTGGTCGTCGTCGGGATGCCGGCGGCCGGAGAGTCGTTCGACGTCGTCGCCGTCGACCTCGTCCACGACGACATCCGCATTCTCGGCAGCAAGATGGGCTCCACGCGGCTCGAGATCGCGGTGCCCCGGATCGTCGAGCTCTACGAGAGCGGACGGTTGAAGCTCGACGAGCTGATCACGGGGCGCTTCCGGCTGGAGGAGATCAACGATGCGATCGCCGCCTCGCGCGAGGGCCACTCGGCGCGAAACGTCATCCTCCTCGATGCCGCGTGAGGATCGCGAGCGTCGAGAGCTTCGGCACTCCGGACGTCGCGCTCGTTCGCGTGCGCACCGACGAGGGCGCGGAGGGATGGGGCCAGGTCGCTCCCTACCACGCCGACATCACCACTCACGTTCTCCATCGCCAGATCGCCCCGCATGCGCTCGGCCGTGACGCGACGGAGCTCGAGCAGCTCGTCGACCGCATCCCCGAGCTCGAGCACAAGTTTCCTGGCTCGCACCTCTGCCGTGCGCTTGCCGGTCTCGACACGGCGCTCTGGGATCTGCGCGGGAAGCTCGCGGGCAAGAGCGTCTCCGGCCTTCTCGGCGGAGACGTGCGCAGCATTCGCGCCTATGCGTCGAGCATGCGTCGAGACATCGCGCCGGAGGACGAGGCCGAGCAACTGATCGGTCTTCGCGAGCGGCACGGCTTCGATGCCTTCAAGGTGCGCATCGGCAAGGAGTGCGGCCACGACGAGGACGAGTGGCCGGGCCGTACCGAGGCGGTCGTCGGAACGGTTCGTCGAGCGCTCGGCGACGAGGCCGCGATCCTCGTTGATGCCAACAGCTGCTACACGCCCGCGAAGGCGATCGAGGTCGGCCGGATGCTCGAGCACCACGGCGTCACGCACTTCGAGGAGCCCTGTCCGTACTGGGAGCTCGACTGGACGCGCGAGGTGACGCAGGCGCTCGAGCTGGACGTGACTGGCGGCGAGCAGGACTGGGACCCGCGCGTCTGGAAGACGATGATCGACACCGGAGTCGTCGATGTCGTGCAGCCAGACGTCTGCTACAGCGGCGGCTTCACGAGAGCGCTGCGGGTCGCTTCTCAGGCCGAGTCAGCCAGCCTCCCGTGCACGCCGCACTCGGCGAATCACTCGCTGGTGCTCGTCTTCGCGCTGCACCTCCTGAGCGCGATCGGAAACCCCGGCCCCTACGTCGAGCTCTCGATCGAGCCGGACGCGGACTACCCGTGGCAGGTCGGGATGTACGAGCCGCGACCCGAGGTCGTCGGCGGCAAGGTGAGCGTCCCGGACGGCCCTGGCTGGGGCGTCGAGATCTCGCCCGAGTGGCTCGCGAGATCCG
>JACCTK010000213.1 GCA_013812465.1 Actinomycetota bacterium | reverse complement strand
CCGCGATCTTCCCGCTCTTCAGCGCCGCGAACATGTTCGCGTGGTAGGCGGTGGGCGCCCTGGAGATGTGCTTCTCGAAGGCGGTTCCCTGCAGCGTGGCCTTCCGCTCGCACTGCGCGTGCGACCGGAGCGGAAAATGGAAGACCTCGATCGGGAACCAGCCCCGGAGTGGCGCGAACGGGCTGTCGACGAGAGCGTGGTTCCCGCGCGTGACCTGGATCTCGGGATGGGCGCGATGGACGACCTTGCGGATGGGCTTGAAGAGCGACGCGGGATCGTTGATCGGCGCGAGCGCCGAGAAGCGGACGGTCATCCGCTCGGCGAAGCTCCCCTCGCCCCCGTCCGCAGGAGGACCGAAGGTGCGCAGGAATGCGCCGACAGCGCCGTAGCGCGCGGGGACCGCGCCGAGCACGTCGGCGAGCGAGGCTCCGCGCGGCCACCAGAACTCGTCGGCGTCGGAATTGATCACCCAGTCGGCGCCGAGGTCGGTCGCGGCAAGGCGCGCCATGCGCGTCACCCACTCGTTCTGGCGCAGGTCCTCACCCGCTTCACGGAGCAAATGGACGTGGCCCTCGCGCGCATACGTCTCGAGCACGTCCGTCGTGCCGTCCTCGGAGCGATTGTCGGTCGCGACGACGAAGTCGGCGCCCGCGTTCAGGTGGAAGGCGAGCCACGCCTCGATCACGTCCGCCTCGTCCCGGGCGAGCAGCGTCATGACGAGCTTCATCGGTTCGCCAGTCTATGGCGCACTCGGGAAAGCGGTCCCTGCTCGAGCGCGGCCAGCCGCTGCTCGAACGCATCGACGCGCTGCTCCGCTCGCACGACGCCGTCGATTTCGACGAGCACCGATGCCTCGCCCGCGTACAGCGCGTCCTCGCGCACGCCCGGCCGCGGGAACGTCACAGCGTCCCGGGAATCAGGACTGAACGAGCCGTCCTCGGCGCCAAGCGTCCTCAAGGCGTCTCTGAGACGCGTGTCCACGGCCAGACTCCCGTCTCGGACTCCCCGCTCGAGCGCGTCGTCGGTCACGACGAAGGACGCGTAGAAGTCCTCCAGCCGGCCGGCGCGAAACGCCTCGTCCAGAAGCAGCTGGTGCAGCGTGGGCTCGTAGCCCGCGTTGCGAAGCCAGCCTCCGCGGCCCTTGCGCTCGAGCTGCCGAGCCGTGCGAAACGAGAAGTGGAGCACCTCGATCGGGTGCCAGGCGCGGATCGGAGCCAGGTCGGCGCCGAGCGCGTTGTGGTTCCCCGCCTCGATCGTCACGTGGGGGTCGGCTCGATGGGCGACCTTCTGGTGGGCGTGGAAGATGGTCGTCTTGTCGCCGGGGAAGGCGGGTCTCCCTAGCCGCACGGTCATCCGCTCCGCGAAGAAGCCCCCGTCGTCGGGCCGCGGGAGGAAGTGCCGCCAGCACCCTCGTACCACGCCGTAGCGCTCCGGCACCGTCGCCAGCACCTCCTTCAGGCTTCCGCCCCGGGGCCACCAGAACTCGTCCGCGTCCGCGTTCAGCACCCAGTCGGCTCCGAGATCGGTGGCGGCAAGCCGGGCCATGCGCGTCACCCACTCCTCCTGACGCATGTCGTCTCCCTCCTCCCGGAGGAGCTGGAGGAAGCCCGCGCGCTCGTACCGCTCGAGGATCTCCGTCGTCCCATCCTGCGAGCGGTTGTCGGTCGCGATGACGAAGTCGACGCCCGCGTGGAGATGGAACGCGATCTGCGCGTCGACGATGTCTGCCTCGTCGCGCACGAGCAGCGTCATGACGACCTTCATATGACCCGTGCACGCAGCCAGCCAGGGGAGCGCTGCCACGGCCGCCAGATCGCGAGGGTTCGCTGCAAATCCGACCACCCGTCGAAGCCTCGCTCCTCCAGCTCTGCGTGCACGCGGTGCGCGTCCTCGCGGTAGTCGTACTCCTCGCCGCGGTCGCCGACATGCCGAACGCGAACGGCGTCCACGATCCCGAGCTCGCAACCCTCGCGATGGAGGTCGTGCCATTCCAGCTCGAGCCCCCAGCCCATGCCTCGCTCTTCCGGGAACGGCACGATGCGATCGCGCCAGCCCGGGCCAACGGCGAAGAGCGGGCCGATCTCCACGAACGACGTCCTCCGCGCGAGCGACAGCCGCCGCGCGGCGGTGATTCCGTGATCGAGCGCCGGATCACTTCGCGCCGGTTGCGCGAGGTCGAGCTCGGCGCGCGCGCAAAGCGACACGAGCGTGTCGACATCGCCTCGATCGAACACCACGTCGTCGTCCGAGACGACGAGCCAGCCGTCCGAGGTTCCCGAGAGGCGGAGAACCCCGTTCAGAAGCGGAAGCCGTGCTCCGGCGCCCGCCCCGACCGTGATCCCCGCTAGGTCGTCGACGATCTCGTCCAACGCCCACCAAGCCACCGTCCAGCCGCGCTCGAGCGCAGGTTCCGAGAGGTCGCGGACGTAGCGGGCATTCCGAGCTCGATAGACGCCGACGAGCGAGGCAGCGTGGGCCGACGACGGCATCTCGCCGAAGGCTACTCGCGCCAGGTCGGCCCCCGACCTCGCGAGCAGCGCCGACGGATCGTGTCCAATACGCCGGTGCGCCGCCTGCGTCCCGCGCTCGTGCTCGCCCTCGTGGGTCTCGTCGCGGGAATCGTGGGCGCCGTGGGTCCTGCCAAAGAGATCGCCACGACGTATTCCTGGCCGCCGGTCTCCACCTCCGGGTCGGCTCCGAGCCGAGCCTGGTACACGCCGCTCCTTCTGATTCGCCAGCGCCCCGAGACGATCTCCGCAACGCTCCCGTGCGAGCCGGCTCGTTCTCTCGTCGACGCGGCCTCGCCCGTGACTGTGCTCGCGACCGCACGCTTCCCGCGGCGGGCCAGCGGTCTGTCGATCACCCGCGAGGGCAAGGAGCTGGTCATCGCCGTCGGCGACGGCGTCCTCGCTCGAGTCCCCGGCTCGGGATGCCCTCACCGGCTCCGAATCGACGCCGACGGCTGGTCGCTCGAGGGGGCTTCGCAAGCGTTGTCGGGCACAGGAGAGCTCGAAGCGATGCCCATCGTCACGGGCTTCTTCTCCGCGCTCGACCTGCGTGCGGACGGGAGGCCGTCGATCGCCATGACGACGGCCGTGCACGCGGTGGAGCCGAGCGCTCTCCAGAAGGTCTCTTGGGTGATCGCCGCCCTCGCGCTCGCGGTCGCCCTGCTCCTGGTCGCGCTTCCCGTCCTGCCGAGACGTCCACCGCGACCGAGTGGAGCGAGCCTGAAGTCGATCGGGTCCCGCGCCCACCCGGCGGACGCCGTCGTCGGGAGCGTCCTGCTTGCCTGGTGGGTGCTCTCGCCGTCGTTCTACGACGACGGCTGGGTGCTGACGAGACAGCGCATGTTCTCCGCCTCTGGAGGATTCTCGAACTACTACGACACCTTTGGGGCGAACTCTCCGCTCGGTTACTGGCTGGAGTGGGTGCAGCACTGGCTGGCGCAGAGCACGAGCCACCTG
>JACCTK010000042.1 GCA_013812465.1 Actinomycetota bacterium | reverse complement strand
CGCCGACCGTAGCACGCGCACTCGGCGGGTCCTTTCGCCGAATGCCGAAGAGGTGGCGAAGCTGCCCTGGTGTCGGCCGGTGGGCGTGCTCTAGGCTGGCGCGATGCCGTGGCGCCCTCATGCGCTCGCTCGACCGTGGCGGGCGCTCGAGCGCTTTGCCGAGGGACACCGGGCAGCGACGGCGCTGGTCGGCGCTGGACTCGCCGGCTACGCACTGGTGTCGGTTGCGTTTCCACTGGCACCGGGACGCGATCTCGGGCGGTACCTCGTCATCTACGCGCAGCTGTTCGACGAGCACGTCGTGTACCCGTACGCGCTCGCGGCGCGGACGCCCGGGACGCCGCTCGTCGTGGGTGGGCTGCTCGAGGCGGGCGCGATCGTGGCAGAGCTGGGTGCCGCGGTCCTGTACGCGCTCTCGATCCTCGCCTGGTGCGCGGTCGCGAGGCGCTTCGGGGCTGCGGTAGCGATCGCAACTGCGGCGGCGCTGCTGCTCTATCCCGGATACGTCACGCTCTTTCATCAGCTCTCGAGCGACGCGGTGTTTGCGGCGGCGTTCGCGCTGGTCGCCTGGTTGCTCGCTCGTGCAGTCGAGAAGCCCAGCGCCGCTCGTGCCGTCGCGCTTGGGGCGGGCGTATCGGGTCTGGTTCTCGTCCGCCCGGTCGCGCAGGTGCTGCTCCTGCTCGCGCTCGTTCCGCTGCTCGTGGGGACGACTTGGCGCATGCGGCTTCAAGGCTCGGCCGCGTTCGTGCTCGCCGCCGTCGTTCCGTTGCTCGCCTGGGCGGCGCACAACGCCGTCCGCGCCGACGACTTCACCCTGGCCCGCGGGGGCGGCGCCACGCTTCCTTTGTTCCGGGCGTTCGTCGCCGACAACATCGTGGAGCCGGAGAACGGCCCCGCGACGCGTGAGCTCGAGCGTGCGGTCGCACGCAATCTTCTGCCGTTCGAGCCCTATCGCTCGTACGAGATCGATCTCGAGCAGTTCTTCTCGTCGGAGAGCGCGCGCATGCACGAGGACCTGACCGGTCTCTCGGACCGCGTCTGGGGCTGGGACGACGACTACCGGCGCCTCGCGCGCGTCGGGCGGGAGGCGGTGCTCGCGCATCCTGGCACGTACGCGCGCGGGGTCGCGCGTGATCTCAAGAACCTGCTCGTCTGGCCGCTCTTTGCCCACGCACCCGACGCCGACGCGAGCCGGAGCACGCAGGTCGCCATCGCCGTTCGCCAGCTTCCGGTTCCCGGAGAAGGCGAGCCGATCCCGGCCGCGCGCCAGTCCGGATACATCTCGACGCCGGACGGGCGGATCCGGGAGGTCTGGACATCGCCGACCGAGCACCAGGTCGTCTTCTCGAGGCCGGCCGACGCGGCGCGCGCGGCCGAGATCGACCGCCGCGTGGCCGACCTCAACGGAAGCTTCCCCGACCGCGCCGCTCGCCCAGGAGCGATCGACCGCCTGAACAGCGCCTCGCGCTGGTACCCACGACCCGTGCTCTGGCTCGTCGTCGGGCTGCTGGCGGTGCTCGTTCGCCGCCCGCGCAGGCTCGCCGTCGCGCTGATGCTTGCGGGCGGAGCACTGCTCATTCTCCTCTCCACCTCACTCGCCGTGTACGCCGTCGCCGAGTACTCGGTGCCCGTGACACCCGCGTTCATCCTGCTCGCCGCCGTCGGCCTCCTGGGGAAGAACGCGCGCGCGAGCGAATACTCTCGTGCCGCCCATGCCTGACCTCGCTCTCATTCCCAGGTCGGACCTCGACCGCGTGCGCGACGCGGTGGACATCGACTCCGATGCCCGGCTCGCGCTCCTCGCGGACATGTGCCGGCTCAACGCGCTCGTCGCGATCAAGCGCGCCGGCTCGGGGCACCTCGGCTCGAGCTTCAGCGCGCTCGACATCTTTGCCCACCTCCTCTACGAGGAGCTGAACGTCGCCGAGCTCGGCTTCGACCATCCCGAGCGCGACGTCTTCTTCTCCTCGAAGGGACATGACGTCCCCGGCCTCTACGCGGCGCTGTACGGACTGGGAGTGATTCCGCAGGAGCAGCTGTTGCGCCTGCGCCGGCTCGGCGGCCTCGACGGGCATCCCGACGTCGGCATCCCGGGGATCGAGGCGAACTCGGGCTCGCTCGGGATGGGCATCTCCAAGGGGCGCGGCATCGCCTGGGCAAAGTGGAGTCTCGGGCTCGGCGGGCGAGTGATCGTGATGACGGGGGACGGCGAGCTCCAAGAGGGCCAGAACTGGGAGGCGCTGCAGGCCGCGGCGCACGAGCGCCTGGGGACGTTGTGGGTCGTGATCGACCGCAACGAGCTCCAGTCGGACAAGCCGACGGAGGAGATCGTCGCGCTCGGCGATCTCGAGGAGAAGCTCCGCGCGTTCGGCTGGGACGTCCGCACCTGCGACGGCCACGACCACGCCGAGCTACGCGAGGCCTTCGCGGCGTTCCGCGAGGTGGATGATCGCCCGAACGCGCTCATCGCGCGGACGATCAAAGGCAAGGGCGTCTCCTTCATGGAGCGCTCGGCTGCGCTCGCCGAGGGCGGCGGGACCTACCGCTGGCACGCGGGCGCGCCTGGCGACGATGACTTCGAGCGCGCTCGGGACGAGCTCGCGTTGCGGATCGGGGAGAAACTCGCCGAGCTCGACCTGGGCTCACTCGAGCTCATTCCCGTGTCGGAGCCGCAGGACGGCGGTCGCTACTCCGTCGAGGGCGAGCCCGAGAGCGGAGCAGGAGCTCGAACCGACGAATACGTGGTCGAGGCCTACGGAGAGGCGCTCGTCGAACTCGCCGAGACGAACGACCGCATCGTCGTGCTCGATGCAGACCTCGCCTCCGACTGCCGCATCCGTTCCTTCGAGCTCGCCTTCCCGGACCGGTTCATCGAGTGCGGGATCGCCGAGCAGGACATGGTCTCGACGGCTGCCGGGCTCGCGAGGCACGGCTTTCTCCCGATCGTCAACTCCTTCGCCTCCTTCCTCGCCTCGCGCGCGAACGAGCAGATCTACAACCAGGCGAGCGAGGGGTCGAAGGTCGTCTACGCGCTCCACTACGCCGGCCTGATCCCCGCCGGCCCGGGGAAATCGCACCAGAGCCTGCGCGACGTCTCGCTCCTTGGCGCGCTGCCGAACATGACGATCGTGCAGCCGGGGAGCGCAGACGAGACGAGCGCGCTTCTCCGCTGGGCGATCGAGGAGGCGGAGGGCAACGTCGGCTTCCGGCTCGCCATCGGGCCTTCGCCGCGGCGAGTTGAGCTGCCCGCCGGATACGAGCCGGCTGTCGGTTGGGGAGCCGTGTTGCGCGAGGGAGAGGACGCGGTCCTGCTCGCCTACGGTCCGGTGCTACTGCACGAGGCGCTCGTCGCAGCCGAGCAGCTGTCCCGCGACGGGATCGGCCTGCGCGTCGTGAACATGCCATGGCTCAACCGCGTCGACCCGGAGTGGCTGGCCGTGGAGATCGCCCACTTCCAGCACGTGCTCGTTCTCGAGGATCACGCTCCCGTTGGCGCCCTCGGAGACACGCTTCGGCGCGCGCTCGCCGGCCGCGAGGTCACGGTCTACGGGGTGGAGGGCTGGCCGGCGTGCGGGACGCCCGAGGAGGTGCTTCGCTTCCACCAGCTCGACGGCGCCTCGCTCGCCGGGCGCATCGCCGCTGAGCTCGGCGTTCGCCACACCCGCTCATGAAGCGGGTGTGGCTCGTTCTTCCCGACCAACTCTCGATCCGCATGTTCTTCGACTCTGGGATCGTGGACAGGCTCCGCGACCGGATTGGCGACAGACTCTCCGCGATCTTCCTGGTGTCCCGAGACGAGGCGGCCGAGTGGAGTGCGCGACTCGGAGACATTCCGGTGCTCTTCGGCGACGAGCTCACGGCCGCCGCCGGTAATCCTGTTGTGAGCAGGCTCGATGCCTGGCTCGACCGCCGGATCGGCTACCACCCGCTCGCCATCCGGCTCAACCACCGGCACCGCTTCCATCTCGAGCGGATGCAGCCCGGCCACCCGAACTGGATGCTCGATTCCGACCGGGGCGGCCCGCTTCCGCGCTGGCGCTTCCTCGAGCGGGCGATGCAGCGTTGGCACTTCAGCTCCCGTCGCCACGTGCCACACCGGCTCCTCGAGATGATGCAACGCGAGTGCTCGGCGCTGGTCGTCTCCAACGTCCAGCCGAGAAACGCCGTCCCGTTTCTCATCGCCGCCCGGCGACTCGGCCTGCCGGTGGTCGCCCACGTGGCCAGCTGGGATCACACGGTCGGAAAAGGAGTCATCTCGCCCTACTGCGACCACTACATCGTCCAGAACCGGGTCATGGAGGACGACCTGCGCCGCTACCACGGCATCAGCCCGGAGCGTGTCTGCGTGACCGGCTGGCCGCAGACCGACATCTTCCAGCGCTCCCGACCACGCGTCGCCTACGAGGAGCTCGTGCGCAGCTACGGCCTCGACCCGAGGCTCCCGCTCGTGCTCGTCATGGGCAATACGCCCACCAACACGCCGTACGAGGGGCGCTTCGTCGAGCGCGTTCTCTCCTGGTGGGAAGAGGCCGCGCGTGATCGCTTTCAGCTCCTCTTCCGGCCGCACCCGCGCGACAAAGAGTGGCGTGAGCGGTTCGGCGCCGCTCTCGGGCGAGAAGGCGTCTTCGTGCAGGAGCCGAGCTACACCGACCTCGAGGAGCTCACGATCCTGCTCCAGCACGGCGACGTAGTCGTCTGCAACGCGGGAACGATCCTGCTCGACGCGCTCGTCAACGCCCGCCCGGCCGTGTGCGTCCTCTACGACGAGGGCGCGCCGCCTGGGAAGTCGTGGGCCGCGAAGAACGTGATCGGCGAGCACTATCGGGAGCTCGCAGCATCCGGGGCCTTCCACACGGCAGAGAGCTTCGAGCAGGTGGTGGCGGGCATCGAGCGCGCTCTTGCAAGCCCTGGGGAGCTGGCCGAGGAGCGCCGTCGCGCCGTCCGCGAGGTGGTCGGCGAGGTCGACGGCCGCGCCGGAGAGCGCGTGGTCGAGGCGATCGTGGGGGTCGTCGGGACGTGATCGGGTGCGCCCTCGTCTTCGGCAGCTACCCTCGGAGCTCTTCGCGTGGCCGCCGATCCCCCCGCAAGAGAAGGCGACCTCCGCTCACGTAGCGTGCCGCCGCTAGAGACCGCCCGGCTCGTAGGGTTCGCCGTCCGAGCGGGAGTCATTCTTTGCGTGGGGGCGGCCGCGCTCGCGGGCGTGATCAAGCTCGACGACACCCTCGGGGTGTACGACAGCGCAGCAGACCGAAACGCCTCGATCGGCTTTCGGGAGCGGGCTCATCCCCAACCTGTCGTCGCCGGCAGTGGAAAGGTCTTGGAGGACGCGCGCCTGTGGATGCCCGAGGACGCCGCCTATCGCGTCGTGCGGGGGCGAAGGTACGCGGAGACCGGCTACTCGTACTGGGCCCAGTACTTCTTGAACGGCTTCCTTCTACCCAGACGCCAGACCACGTCCGAGGAAGCCCGCTGGGTCTTCTGCTTCGGCTGTGGCGCAGCGACTCTCGGTCGCCTGCGAGTTTTCTCCGGCGAGGGAGACGGACTCGTGTTCGGGAAGGTGAGGTCGTGACCCTCCGAGCGATCGGAGGTCTCGCGGCCTACAACATCCTCGTCTTCGGAATCGGGTCGGGCCTCCTCTGGGGTCTTGGCGGCTGGCGCTCGTGGACCGACCTTCTCCGTCTGGCGGGAGTCGCCTACCTCCTGGGCCTCGCGGCGATGATGATCGTGCTCACGCTCGAGCTCGTCGTGGGCATTCCCGTCACTCTCGCGACGGCCGCCGTTAGCGGTGCAGCCATCTTTCTCGCGGGAGGGGGAATCGGCGTTCTTCGAGGTCACCCTCGCCCGACTCTCCCCTCGTTCAGATGGCGTGTGCCGCGCATCTCGTTGTTCGTGGCGCTCTTCGTCGCCGCGATAGTCGTCTTTCTCGAGGCCCTCTTTCGCGCCGGTCGGCTGGCGAGCATCGGGCTCGAGTGGGACGGCTGGGCATTCTGGGTCCCGAAGGCGAAGGCCCTCTACTTCTCCGGCGAGCTGGACACGGAGTTCCTCTTCGCTCTTCCGCCCTGGACACCGTCATACCCGCCGGGCCTGCCGGTGCTACACGGTCTCGCGTTCCACGCTATGGGATCGGCCGACTCCGTGACTCTGCATCTCCAGTACTGGTTCTACGCGGTCGGCTTCGTCGCGGCGGTGGTCGGCCTGCTTGCGCCCAGGGTTCGGCCGGCCATCCTGTTTCCACTGCTTCTCGTCGTTCTCGTGACGCCGAGCCTCGTCTACCAGCTGGTCTCGGTGAACGCAGACGTCCCGATGGCGTATCTCGTCGCCATCGCGGCGCTCCTCGTTGTCCTCTGGCTCGAGGAGCGGCAGGACTGGCAGCTCGCCACCGCGACGGTGCTCCTCTCCGGGGCGATCCTCACCAAACGTGAGGGGCTTCTCCTCGTCGCGTGTGTCGTCCTCGCGGGCTTTGCGGCGTCGTTCAGGGAGCGGCGCGCGCTTTGGCCACGACTGGCTGTTGCCGCGGTCGTCGCCTTCGCGATCACCCTGCCGTGGAGATTCTGGTTCACTGCGAAGGGGCTGCCGTCGGATGGTCCGACCTCCGGGTATTTCGGCGCCTTCGGCTACCTGGAACGCGCATGGCCGGCGTTCGAGCTCGTCGTCACGACGTTCTTCGACAGAGAGCTCTGGCTCGTCGTGCCGATCTTGGCCGGGGTCGCCCTCGGACTCGCCGTCGT